>CAMWKA010000085.1 GCA_947174725.1 uncultured Lachnospiraceae bacterium
AAACAGGATGGAATATTAATTAAGAATAAGTTCGGATAATTATCCGGTTTATTAAATATTTTTTACACTCACTATAGAAAGGGGAGCAAACGGGATGGCAAATAAAGTGTTGTCTATCTATGTCGGTATGGATGCGATCAGGATCGCTGAGATGCAGAAGGCCGGCGCCAATAAGGCAGTAGTCCTCACAAATGCCGCAGAGATCGCGACGCCGAATAACAGCGTTAACGACGGATATCTGGTTGATATTACAGCGATTTCGGAAGCGATCAGAACATCAGTATTTGGTAGGGGATTTACAGCAAAGGAAGTTATCTTTACGATTACAAGTAAGAAGATTGCAAGTAAGGAAGTAGAGATTCCTTATCAAAAGAATCGGAAGAGACTGCAGCAGATCCTGCAGGCGAATTCTGGAGAGTATTTCCCGATGAGCAACGCAGGGGATTACAGTTTCGCGTTTTCTGTATTGGAGGATTACCAAACAGAGGAAGGACGTAAAAGTCGTGTATCCGCAGTTGCAGCCCCGAATGATTTGGTAAAATGTTATTATGAGCTGGCGGATGAACTGAAATATACGGTCAACAGTATTGATTATTTCGGTAACTCCGTTATCCAGTTGCTTTCCATGCAGATGACGGAAGGCAGAACGGATCTGGTACTTCAGATCGAGAAAGATACCACGTTCGTCAATGTTATGAGAGGCAAGACGCTGATCCTGCAGAGAAGCGTGCCTTATGGCAAGAATGCCGTTATTAACGCGCTGATGGACGTTAAGAAGATATCAGAGAAAGACGCGAAGACGCTCCTTTCTAATGAGACGCTTCTGGATCAACACGTAACTGCGGACGAGTACGCTGAGACGGTGCAGTATCTGGTTAATGGCATCGGCAGGGTTGTTGAATATCATAGAAATAAGAATAAGTCAGATCTGTTGCAGGGTATCAAGGTATTTGGTGAAGGAAGTGCGATCGCTGGTATCGAGCGTATTTTGGAGCGTGAGCTTGGCGCGCCGGTAGAACACTTTGAAACGCTGGCCGGTGTGGCAATCAAGGGGCAGGCAGCCCTTACGGCGGAGGAAGTTCTCCGTTATCTGCCGAATATCGGTGCTGTGATTGATCCCATTGGATTGGAAGTGGAATCGGACAGCAGTTCGGGATATTCAATGGGATCGGAGACGTTCTTTAAGATCCTTATTGGTGTGTTTGCTGTCAGTGTGCTTGGAATGGGCGGCTGGTTTGGCTATACTGCGTACAACTATCACAAAGCGTTGGATGAGAAGGCAGCTCTGGAGCTGGAGATCGACAAGATCAAGGATATCGAACAGATTGCGCTTGATCATGAACAGGCAACGGCGGAATTGGCGATCATACAAGCATTTGAGTATTCCACACACAACGACAATGAGATGTTGTTGCAGTTTATTGGGGATCTGAAGACAATGATGCCGGAGGATGCGGCCATTAGTACGCTGGCGGCTGCAAATGGCAAGGTTACATTTGATGTGACATCAGGATGGCATACGACAACCAAAAATGAGGTTGCTGACGTGATTTATACGATAGGCAATTTGGATTATGTTTCAGAATTTCAATTGCCGGGATTCTCAGAAACGTATAGAACATTGTTTGTAATCGGTGTGGACGAAGAGGGTAATCCTGTGTTTTTGAGAGAAGAAACAAATGAAGACGGTGTGTTAGGTGATTATGTTGAATACGAGGAAGATATGGAGTATCCTCCGGAATATATGGAATATGATAGAATGACCCTTATTCAGACAACGTACAATGTAGCGTGTCGAATTTCTAATCCCGCTCCTGCGGTTGAGGCGGAGGAAGATGGGTCTGCGGAAAATACGGACGCAGAGGCTACCGAAGGAGGTGAGCAGTAATTATGTCAGATAGAGATAAAAAGATTATTCTTATTCTTTTAATAGTTGCCGTTATCGCGCTTCCTTATGTATTTTATATTAAGGATAAGAAAGTGGAGACGGAGACACTGCGGGTAGAGATAGGCACGCTGCAGGCAAGATATGAATATCTGCACAATTTGGATCTGAATCGCGATACTTATCTTAGAGAGATCGATGAGATGCATGAGAAACGGGATGCAATTGTGGCTTCTTTCCCCGCGGATATCAGAGACGACAATTTCACAATGTTCCTGTTACAGACAGAATATTCCTCTGATGTGGTTTTAAATGAGGAAACAGGAGAGATGGAGCTGGAGTTCCCGATCATATTTGATACGGCAACATTTGGAATCAATGTTGAGACTCCGATTTCTTCCGATTCCATGGATGTTGCAAACGCTGCCGCAACTACCACAGAACCGTTAGATACTGAATTTGTAGCGATTACTAACGTTTCTGCAGTAACATATAACTGTTATTATGGCGGTATGAAATATCTTTTGGAATATCTGATGGATTATAAGGATCCGATGATTTATACGACTATTGATATGACAATGGATCCGGATACAGGTATTGTCAGCGGTACTATGCAACTGGCCCAATATGCGATTGCAGGACCCGACAGAACATTGGAGGATGTAGACTTTACAATTACGCAGGGTGATGTTGAGATAAATCTTGGCTTGGATCATCTGGAACTGCGTGGTAATGAAGAAGTCGGTATTTTTGGACCTCTTAATGAAAAAGAGACGGAAGAAGAGGCTCCCGTAGTGGAAGAAGAAGTACCGGTAGAATAAAAAGATTATGGCACAGCCTTCCTGATATCAGGAAGGCATGTGTTGTATATGTATTTTTATCAATCAATAGGGTCGCCGGAACTGGTTTGGCTTGCTTGACTTTGAGAAAGGATTATGATTATGAAGAAGAAAGGAAACAACAAAGGATTTTCACTGATTGAGATCATTATCGGCATCGGCATGCTGGCAGTGATAATCGTCCCCATCCTTCATACGTTCATTACATCGGCGCAGATCAATCGCGATTCGCGTCAGGTGATGATACAGACGGAAGTGGCGCAGACGATTATGGAGGGCTTTGCAGGGAAGACATATGCTGATGTGAAAGCTTCCGCAGTGGCGCTGGGAACTCATGGTTCGGGTATTGTCAGCGGTAATCTGGCGCTGTCCTCGATTGATGGTAATCGGTTTAATAATACGGATGAAACGTTCAGTGGTGACGTTTATAATAATTCTATTTCATGGGGCGCTGGAGAACATCTGTATGATTCGCTGCAGTCAGTGCAGAAGAACAGTCTGGTGTGGCGGGGGACGACAATAGATCCGATCTGCGAGAACGTCAGTGACAATGCCTTGATGGCGAGTATGAATTACGTCTTTGGGTACGATGCGGGACTTTACTTTCACTTGGAGTACGGCGACGATCCAGAAGTGCGCCAGTTTGGTTACTGGGTGACACCTCAAGACCCGGGTTCTCCGGGTGGAGACGCATTGTTCCTCTGCTATGGCAATATTCATTATGAAGGATATTGTTTTGATGCGGTAGTGTCATTTTTGCCGATGGCACACAATGAAGGTGATCTGTATTATACTTACAGGATTTTGCTATCGTTATATGAATCTGAACCAGGTATATGGTATGGACACCGATTTGAGCATTTATTGATGGTCATGGACGGCGGAATCATGGCAGGGCAGTAAAGGAGGGGAAAGAGTATGAAGATGAGATGGAAACGGTTAGACAATAAAGGCGCTGCACTGGTTACAATATTGATTGCGGTGACGTTTATGACGATCATGGCGACATCCTTGATGTATATGGCGTATATGAATTATCTGACAAAGTCGATGCGCTATTCTTCAACGGATAATTTCTATACGGATGAGTTTGCGCTGGATGATCTTGCAACCAGTTTGCAGCAGGTTGCGGCGGATTCGTCAAATGCAGATATTGATGATGCCAAAACCGCAGTTTTGACTGCTGTTGGTGCAACAGGTATGCATGATGTCACTGATGGCTACGGTACAAGACGGGAAGGCAATTATACAAATGATGATGTTAGAAATTTGATCACGGTGGCAGATCAGGAAGTAGCATCGGTATCCGTCAATTGCGCACCGTCTGTGTCAGGGAACAATTTGATTGTGGGCAATGATTATATTAAGTTGTGCGGTGTTATGATCACTGTTACGACGACTGAAGGATATAAGAATACGATCACTTCCGATATTACGATGTCTTTCCCTAATTCGATTCCGGGAGCGCTGGATATCAATGATTTCAGCGTGATTACGGATTCACCGCTTGAGTTTACCAATGGTGGTTTCCGGTATTTCAGTGGCAATATCTTTGCGCAGAATACAAGCGGTGGGACGGGGCTGCTTGTCGATCATAATACGACATTAGGATTGCTTTCACCTCAGGCCATGATTGTGGGGGATGTTGTTGTAACAGGCAATTCAACGCTGCATGTGACCGGCAACATGACGGTATATGGTGAAGTCATAGTGGATAGTGGGTCCGTGCTGATTTGTTCCGGTACGATTCGCGCAGAAGATGGGATCGGTGGAACAGGTACGTTTAAGGGAATTTCTCCAAGAGATGGGGAAACGGTCGGCAGAAGCCCTCTTCTGCCGGATGACGGACTGGTGTCATCCTTGTTTACGGATGTATGGGTGAACACCAGAAGCGGCGAGTTGAAGACTTTTGACCTTTCGATATACGATGCGGGTTCCAACCAAACGCTTGAGCTCTGGCGGCCGGGTGCTAGTCAACTTGATCCTAGTGTGCCGAAATGCTTTGTTTATACTTATGGCGCTACTATCAATATTTCAAATGATCCGACTTCACCCGATAGTAAATATCATAATGCCCTGATCATGATGGAGAGAGATGCCACTCTTAAATTAGCGACACATGACGGCGTAATAGCGGAAACGACGGTCCTGACGACAGGAAAAGTTGAGCAGCTTTTTGAGCAGGGAACTCTTTATATGAGTAAGATGTCGGATGAAGCATTTGAAGAGGCAAAGGAATACCTGTTTTACCGTAATGGTCAGATATATCTCAGGGATACGCCTGATGGAGGTTATGGTCATGCTAATATTGGCAGCGATATCTATTTTGCAGGCGGCAGCATTGAAAGCGTTGGTAATTTTGACAGTCTTGACATACTCACGCCTGTGGGTACTTGGCCATATGAATATCGGTACGACAGCGGTAACAACAACACGAATTATGTCCCGATGGGATATTTCCTTGTGGACGATACCAGCCATATTATATCGGAGATCTTTTCTGCGCCGACAGGAGCTCCGGATCCGAAGAATTCTATTATTATGTATGAATGTTGGAGCAAGGATTGATAAAGGAGGAGACTGTCATGAAAAACAGGAAAAATCAAGGGAAATCGATCTTAAACTCCAATCAGGGTTTTACCTTGATCGAGTTGCTCGTCGTAGTCGCGATTATGTCAATAGCGGTTGGTCTGGTATCGATCACATATTCCGTTGTTCATAACGCCAATGTTGCCAAGGTGGCTAATACGTTGGATACGGCGTTTAATAAAGCACGGATACAGTCTATGGCAAAGGGCGAGGAGGCCGGAAGGCTTTCGGTATGGGTGTCCAATGGGATCATGTATTATACGATCGGGGAGGAGACCAATCCGACAGCAGTTAACAGTGGGGTGGTCAGCATAGCATGCAATCAGAATATGGCAGCGGTAGGAAGTATGCCTGACTGTACTCCAATAACGGATCTTGCGTCGCAGGCAGCTCCAATCGTATATACGTTTAATTCAGCAGGAGTGGTGAAAACAGATTCTGATATACCGCCGGAAGAATGGGTATTCTACTACGGTACCCGCCGCGTCAGAGTGATCTTTTACTTCGAAACCGGCAAGCATAAGACGGAGTTGTTATAATATAAAATAAATTTTAAGAAAGGATGGTGTCCCCCATGAGAAATAATAAAGGTTATACTCTGGTAGAACTTTTGGTTACGCTTGCTGTATTTGCCATTATTATGGGTGAAATCGGTAATATGATGCTGAATAGTTCCAAACTTTACCGTAACGGAACTTATGAAGTGGAACTACAGACGGAAGCGCAGCAGATCGTTCAACAGATGGAGGAGTTCCTGATTGATGTCAATCATTCCGTTTCGGTCAATTATGATGAGTCCGTCAGTTCTGATATCATAATGATCAGTAATAATGATGCAATATATCAGTTTGAGCTTCAGATGGAACCGGATCGTGATTACGGAACGTTGTACTATAATAAAGTGAGTCTGGACGGTGGGGCAGATGTCTCAGATGTACCTATGGCGGAGTATGTGCAGTCGATCTCGTTAGATATGGCTGCCTATACCTATGATGTTGTTACTCTGAATGTGTCGATGAACAACGGAAGGTATGGATATCAGGCAAGTCAGGATATCTATCTTAGGAACAGTGTTGGATCGGGCGGTGGCGGCAACCGTCATGTCAACAGTAATTTTAATGAGGAATTGGACGTATTGCGTTATAAGGAATATGATCTTGACGAGATCTTCAAGACGGATGACGATGCAGAACTTACCTTTGAGTGGGATACTTCCATTGAGGGTAATGCAAGCGATGCCGTGTTAAAATATACATTGTTGGATGATGTATTATATGCGACGGACCAGCTTAACCATCAGCCTGGTGAAGAAAGGGGACCGTATGTACTGCTTGGCAAGGACAGTAGTGGCACAGTACGTTTTACGATCAAAGTGAGTTCGAAGGCGATCAATAACGGACCTACGGTAATCCTCCAGCAGACAAATTCCAGTTATGCGACGATGACGCCTGCGCTTGTACAGGGGATCAATATTGCTTCTGATAAAATAACAAGTATCACCATAGAGGCCTTTTACAAAGTGAATGATACGGATGACTTTCATCATGAGGAACTTGCGGCCGATGGTTCTCCTACTAATGTGAACGTAGAATATACGCCGGCAGGCGCGAATCCGGGTGAACGTATAGAACTTCAGATACAGAATGTTCGTTTCAAGGCAAATGAGAACGATAATTCTATGGAGGTGAGTTCGACCAGCTTAAATCGGCAAGCGCACGGCTTGGTGGGGGATAATGACGCGTATAATTATTATATTGAGCATGCCGGGAAACCATTGTATTATGAAATGACGGTTGAATATAATGGCGGAATCGAAAACAGCAATGGCCAGACGCTTACGATGCAGATGTATCTGTATTGGACACCCAGCAGTACTATCAATGTTATGTCGACTGACGCCGCAAGCACGTTTTGGCCGGCGGCAGGGTTCTAAATTCATACGTGTGTGAAATTAATAGTTGCACGAAAATTTATTTTGGTGTATAGTGAATGGCGATACATATTGCATA
>CAMWKA010000086.1 GCA_947174725.1 uncultured Lachnospiraceae bacterium
CGGAGGCGGCTTGATCTTGAGAGAGAGCAGAAGAAACGTCTTGCAGAAAAGGGACAGATTCTGAATCTTCTTGTGGAACGGGAACATCCAGGGCCTGACAGGTTGACGGCGGAGGTCAATATTGTTTATGGTTATTGGCAGGTTCCGGGATATGCCAGATCCATGGAGCGTGTTCTAAGAGAAGAGATCATAGAAGGCAGCGGTGTGCTGGAAAAATATCCGGATTATGCCAGACGTCTGTGCCATCCGGAGAGTGTGTGTGTACATCTCAGGAGAGGTGATTATATCGGTGACACTATGCATCAGGTATGTACGGAGCAGTATTACCGGGAGGCAATGGAGCAGTACCGCAGGAAGCTGGAGCATCCCCGGTTTTTCCTGTTTTCGGATGATAAGGCTTATGCGGAGGAACGATTTTGCCGGAACAGTGCGGATACGGAAGTCTGCAATATTACAGAGAAGGATTATGAGGAATTGGTTCTAATGAGCCTTTCCGAACACAGGATCCTGTCCAACAGTTCCTTTTCCTGGTGGGCTCAGATGCTCAGTGGCAGCAGGGATGTGATTGCTCCCTCGCGATGGTATGGTGTTGCAGATAAAAAAAGCTGTCTGTACGAGGATTTCTGGCAGATCATCCGGACATAATCATTTTAGCAGGCAGACGCGACCGCGTAATAATATAAATCAGAAGCATTTTGCCGGATCATTTGTGAGATGCAGCAGAGATAACGATACCGTGAACTGCTTCGGAATGGATGACTGAAATGGAGAAAGTATCAATCTGTATTCCTGCATATAATAATGCCGCGTCTCTGGCAAGGCTGTTGGAATCCATCAGAATTCAGACATTTAAGGGTTACCGGATCTATCTGACCGATGATTCCGATCGGAGAGATGTGGAGGAACTGGTATCCCAAAACACCGATCTGAATCTGTATTATCATAAAAATAAGTCCAGACTGGGCCCTACGGCAAATACCAATGCGGCGCTGCGGATGGCACAGGGAGTCTATGTAAAGATCATGCATCACGATGATTGTTTCAGTGATACGGACAGCCTGTTGCGTCTGGTGGAACTTCTGGATACTCATCCGGAGGTAGATATTGCATTTTGTGGTACAAAAGAGATAAAATATGATGCAGACGGATGTGTTAATGAAGGAGAATCATTTATCAGATGTATTTCCGACATAGAACGATGGCAGCTGGATACGGATGTCCGTAATCTGTTTCTGGTGAACATGATCGGCGCCCCAAGCGCGGTTCTGGTCCGGAACCGGGGAATCCTGATGGATGAACGACTGAAATGGCTGGTGGATATCGATTATTATCTGAGGATATTGTCAGAAAATCCGGGATATGCTGATTGTACCAGTCCGTTGGTGTCCATCGGATTAATGGAAACACAGGTAACGAGAAGCTGTCTGGAGGATGAAGATCTGATCTTCTGGGAAAATGGCTATGTATTTGATAAATTCCAATTATGGCAGGAAAGGCCGTATCGCAGATTTTTGATCAGAATGGCGTTGGATTTCCATAAGGGCTATGCGTCAGTTAAGGAACACCGGATCGGAAGGTGGGAATATCTGGATCGGAAGTTAAGATGGATACTAAAGAAAGGTTTGGGTCATTAATCAAACAGAGGGATTATGAATCACATTTATCGGAAAAGCAGAGTTGTAAAAACCTATAGTCTGGTTCTGATTGAGCTGTGCAGCGTAATGCTGTCTTATGTGTCGGCGCTTTTGATCCGTTTTGGCGATTTTCAGGTGGATGATCATCAGGAAATGTATTTTGCTTACGGCATCTTTCTGATGGTGCTGACACTGCTCTATTCCGTCATGACGGATTGGAACAGGGATTTTTTTGAACGGGGATATTTTAAGGAACTGGTAGCGGATGGGAAATATAATATCATCCTGGTCCTGCTGAGCAGCACGTTTCTTGTGTTTACAAAAAACGCGGGAATCTTTGCCAGACTGGTTATGATTTATTTTGCCGGCTTCAACCTTCTGTTGACGTATCTGTTTCATATCTGTTTTAAGGAATATATGCTGAAGCGGTACAAAAAAAGCGTCAACAGTGATAAACTCATGGTGATTACTGAGGCGAAGGATGTAGAGAGGATCGTCACGCAGATTTTGGAAAAACCGCACTGGAATTATGAGCTGACGTCGATAGCGGTCATGGACAAGGACATGGTTGGGGAGGAGATCTGTGGCATACCGGTCATTGCGAATCGGGAGAGTCTGATTGAAATTGCCACACAGAATATACTTGACAGAGTATTTATCTCACTGCCAAGGACAGAACTGGAGATCGTGAAGGAGATGATCATGGAGTTCGAGGCAATGGGGATTTTGTGTCATTATAGTATCGAGATGGATGAATTGAATCTGGAGGGGAAAGAGGCGGGAAACTTCGCGGGATTTTCCGTGATCTCGTTTTCTCTGCAGAATATGGATTACCGCCGCCTGATGATCAAGCGGTTTATGGATATTGTGGGAAGTATCATCGGATTGGTGGTGACAGCGGTGATCTTTCCCTTTGTGGCGATTGCCATTAAGGTCGAATCCAGAGGACCTGTGATCTTCCGGCAGGAACGTATCGGGAAGAACGGGCGGAGATTTAAGATGTACAAGTTCCGATCCATGTATCAGGATGCGGAGAAACGTTTTGCGGAGCTTCAGGAACGGAATGAAGTACAGGGATTGATGTTTAAACTGGAGGATGATCCGAGGATCACAAAGGTTGGAAAGTTTATTAGAAAGACCAGTATTGATGAACTGCCGCAGTTCTGGAATGTATTAAAGGGCGATATGAGTCTGGTGGGGACGAGACCGCCCACCAATAATGAATTTGAGCGTTATAATTCCTATTATCGCAGACGCTTAAGCATCACTCCGGGGCTGACAGGGATGTGGCAGGTAAACGGACGCAGCGATATTAAGGATTTTGATGAAGTGGTAAAACTCGACCTGCAGTATATCGACCAGTGGTCGCTATGGCTGGACTGCAAACTCCTCCTGCAGACCTTTGGAGTGGTGTTATTTGGCCGGGGATCGAGATGATCGATTGGAAACAGACTAAGTCATAGAGGAGAATTGAAAGAAATGGAAGATTTTAAACTGACAACGCCGGTGGCATTTATCATTTTTAACCGGCCGGATACAACAAAAGAGGTATTTGAGAAGATACGGGAAGCGAAACCGGAAAAATTGTATCTGATCAGTGATGCTCCACGGGAGGGCAGAGAAGATGATGTCGCGAAAGTGGCGGAAACAAGGCAGTATGTGGAGTCACATGTTGACTGGGAATGCGAAGTTTATAAAAATTACGCAGAAACGAACATGGGGTGCCGGGACAGGGTATCTTCCGGTATTACATGGGTATTATCTCAGGAAAAGAGGACGATCATCTTAGAGGATGATGTTGTTCCGGTGCCGGAATTTTTCCGGTTCTGTCAGGAAATGCTGGATGCATATGAAGATCATCCGCGTGTCATGATGGTATCAGGTTTGAATCTTGTCAGGAAGCATAAGATGGATACGCCTTATACCTTTTCCTGCTTTTCCAGTATCTGGGGCTGGGCGACCTGGCGCCGCGCCTGGGAAAAATATGATGTGAATGTGGCGGATTGGCCGGAGTTGAAAAAAGAGGGAACCCTGAAAAAAGTGCAAAGCGGATTTGCTTATCTGTTTATGAAGCGGAATGTTGACAGGGTTTACACAAAAAAGCTGGATACCTGGGATATTCAGTGGGATTACTGCCGGCATAAGCATAAGGGATTAGGGATCGTACCACGTGAGAATCTGATCTGTAATATCGGGTTTAACAGGGAGGATGCGACCCATACTAAGGAAGGATCCGTGGAGGATTTTTCTTACGGCGAGATGCGCTTTCCGATGGAAAAGGACGTGCCGGTACGGCGGGATGTGGAATATGATAAAGCATATATCAGGAAATATTTTGGAATCAAAAAAGTTGTCAATATTGTAAAGAAGGCTGTGAAGCTGTAAGAATCATAATTACAGTTTTCGTAAATTGCAGGTATTGTGATGTGATATGATTGAAAGGTATACTATGTTAAAGAGAAAAAAACTGTTTGGCATTAAAATTGTGGTTTCTGATCCGGAAGAAGCAGTCAGCCATGTTGTGGAGACGGTAGAAGAGCTTAGGGGCGGCTATATCAGTTTTGCCAATGCGCATACTACGGTTCTTGCGCATGAAGACAGAGATTTTCATCAGGTACAGATGGAAGCGTCCTATGTCATGCCGGACGGAAGACCCTTATCAAAATTATTAAGACTTAGGGGGTTTTCTCAGGCAAAACAGATCGCGGGACCAGATTTTATGGGCAGGCTCTGGGAGGCAACAAAGGACGGGACATTATCGCATTATTTCTATGGCGGCAGCGAAGAGACGATCGAAGCACTGAAAAAGAGGCTTGCAAAAGATTATCCGGAGTTAAAGATCGTGGGGATGGAATCCCCGCCATATCGTCCACTGACGGATGAGGAAGATCGGGAGATGATAGAACGGATCAATGCTTCCGGCGCTGATTTTATCTGGATCGGACTGGGCGCGCCAAAGCAGGAGTATTTTATGAGAGCCCATAAGAATATGCTGTGCGGCGTCATGCTCGGCGTCGGAGCAGGATTTGATTTTCAGGCGGGGACGGTGAAGCGTGCTCCGGAGTGGATGCAGAAGCATTATCTGGAATGGTTGTATCGTTTCTGCCAGGAACCGGGAAGATTGTGGAAACGGTATGTGGTGACGAATCTTAAGTTTATTGGTATGGTAATGCAGTATCATAGACGCAGAAGAAAAGCAGGCATGTGATCTGACATGGAGGATTAGATTGAAAAATCATAGATTTTTCAATCGAGATTTGTGCCGCAGGCACAAATTGCAGAAGGTGGAAAGGCATGGGATTTTATGACAGGAATCAGAGAACGGATGAAGAAGCTAAAACTTATCATTTATGATTTTGACGGAGTGATGACGGATAACCGTGTTATTGTGAGTCAGGATGGGACGGAAAGCGTTGTTGTAAACCGGGGGGATGGTTTCGGGGTTTCCCAGATCAAAAAGCTGCCAATCGATCAGGTGATTATTTCCACAGAGACCAATCCCGTAGTAGAGCGGCGCGCGGAAAAACTGAAGATAGATATCATCCACGGGGTTTCGGATAAAAAGAGCACTGTGATGGAGTATTGTCAGGAGAAGGGATACGCGCTGGAGGAAGTGATGTTCATTGGCAATGATCTGAATGATTATGATGCCATGATGGTGGTGGGGATCAAGGGTGCCCCAGCGGACGCGGAAGAAGAGATCCTTGCCATTGCCGACTGGGTTTCCCAGGCAAAGGGCGGCTATGGGGTCATCCGTGAGTTGTATAGAGTACTACAGACGAATATGGAGCAGAAAGGTGAATAAGATAACGGTCATCACTCCTACCTGGAATCAGGCGGAATTTATCAGGGATACAATTGAATCTGTCATCCATCAGACCCATCGGGAGATATTATATGCTGGTTAAATTCGGATGATTATTATTATGATACTCATGTTCTGGAACGGGTTGTGGAGCAGTTTTCCAAAAATCCGGATGCGGGCATACTGGTGGGGGACGGCTGGTACTGCAATAAGGAAAAGGAACTGACGGAGTACAATGCTTCCGACCGGCATGTCAGACCATGGGTGATCCAAAGATGGTATTATATCATGCAGCCTGCTGTTTTTTGGCGTAATCATCATAAACTTCTGGACGAGCGGTATCATTATGTATTTGATTGGAAGTTTTTTGTGGAAATGTTTGCGGAGAAGAAGGTTGTCTATACCCATGAAGCGTATGCTGTCTATCGGATGTATGGAGACAATAAGACGGGACAGGATAATGCCGGGAGAAAAAAAGAGATCTATCTTCTGCAAAAGGAACTGAATGTAAGCAGATGCAATATCCTCTGGTGCAGGCATGTTTATAAAGTGTATCTGCGGGCGGAGAAGACAGGAAAGCAGTCGGCAAAGAAACGTGTGGATTTTGTCAGCCGGGTATTATTTCATTTGAGCGGCAGACGGATCTGTAGTTTTTAAAAAGGTTATGATCGGGAGTTAGTAAGTGGAACAGCATAGGCAGACCGGACAACAGAAAATTGCAGTCCTGTTAACATGTTATAACAGGAAGGAAAAGACAAAGACATGTATCTCCTCTTTGGCTGCTGCAAAAGAGCGGATGCAGCAGGAGTCTCCGGAGCGGAATTATGAACTGGAATTTATCGTGACAGATGACCGGAGTACGGATGGGACACCGGAAGCGTTGCAGAGCCTGCCATACCAGATCAGGCTTTTGCAGGGAACAGGGCAATTGTTCTGGTGCGGCGGAATGAACCGCAGTATGGACTATGTGCTGTCTCAGCCGGGGTCATATCAGTATGTAATGCTGGTCAATGATGACGTGTGTTTTTATCCGGAAGCCCTGCAGCGGCTACTGAGACGACTGGAATGTTCCGGCGCGGATATAGTGGTGGGTTCCACGGTGGATGGCACCGGGAAGATGAGTTATGGCGGCATCAAGATGACGTCAAAACATTTTGCCAGATATCAGATGATCGAGCCTTCAGAGGAGCCGGTGGTCTGCGATACATTTAACTGCAACTGCATCATGATGAGAACAGATACCTTTTGTGTGTTAGGCAGTCTGGATCCGGCATATATTCACAGTATGGGTGATTTTGATTACGGGATGAGGGCTGCAAAGAAGGGATTTAAGGTCATCAACTGCGACGCGCATATCGGAGAATGTGATGGCAACAATATAGAAGGTACATGGATGGACGTCTCTCTGCCGAGAAGAAAGCGTCTTGCGTTGAAAGAGGGACCGAAAGGACTGCCGAAGCATGACTGGTATCACTTTATCAGAAAGAACTATGGATTGCTGCCGGCATGGTATCATAGTATTACGCCGTATATTCGTATTCTGTTGTCTAAATGAGTGCAAGAAAATACTTATTTATGAACATGGTTTGTTATGTTTTGAAAGAAATCCAATGGAAAGAGTTAAGTCCGGCTTACATAACTCTTTGTTCGAAAATAGTTGTTCCAAAAACATCATAAAATGAAATCATTTTTGGAACAACTATTTTCAAACTTTGAGTTATGTAAGCCTCATAAGCAGAACTGTGAAACGAAAAATGATAAAACTATCGTTTTGCAATTACCTAATGTGATTCGGGTGTCAAAAGGGACCTTTAAAGAAATAATATGACAAGCTGCACAAACAATAATCTGTGCATATGCATTGGAAGGAAATTAGA
>CAMWKA010000087.1 GCA_947174725.1 uncultured Lachnospiraceae bacterium
AACTATTTTCAAACAAAGAGTTATGTAAGCCGGACTTAACTCTTTCGCAATTACCTAATCTACTTAACTAATCAATTACAAAATGATCACCATTTCACAAATGCCTATTCATTACATCTGCTATCTCCGCAAGATACCTCTCCACAACTTTCTTTCTGTCAAATTCCCTGCACATCTTCTCCCTTCCATACTTTCCCATAGCCTCTTTTTCCTCCACAGGCATAAGGTAAAATTGTTCCACTTTCTGATATAGGACTTCCGCATCCGTCACCGGAAACAGATAACCGTTTTTCTCGTCCTCCACCGCTTCACGGCATCCGGGAATATCCGAAACAATGAGCGGTCTTCCGGATGCTGCCGCTTCCAGACATACATTGGACATTCCTTCATGATGGGAAGGCTGTATCACGCATCCCGCTTTTTGAAAGAATGGCTGCATATGATCCTGCCATCCATGGTAAATCAGCAATCCGTCTGCTTCCATCCGCCGGATCCTCTCCTCGTAAGCATCCTCGCAGAATCCGATCACATGAAACTGTGCGTCCGGATACCTTTTTTTCATTCTCGTTACGACTTCCAAAAACTCTTCCGCGCCCTTTTCCTTCATGATTCTGGCAATATAGTAAAAGCTTTTCGCGTACTGCTCCTCATAAGGGAAACAGCCAAATTTCTCCAAGTTGATGCCGGAACCTGCCATTAAGACTTCGTTTCCATGCAGAACTTTTTTCTCCGCAAGAACATCCAGACTGCTCCGATTCTGTAAAAATACACGGACTGCATTTTTCAGTCCCTCACGATACAGCCGGACTGCCATCCATTGCAACGGACCATTTTTTTGAAAAGCTGTCCCCAATCCCGTAACATTACTCATATAGGGAATTTTAAGCTTCCTGCATGCCATACCCCCATAAACATTGGGTTTGATCGTATAAGTCAGAACCAGTGCGGGATCGGCTTCTCTTAATAAACGCAGATACCGACGGTATAAAGCAATCTCCGACA
This sequence comes from uncultured Lachnospiraceae bacterium, assembly GCA_947174725.1. GTDB lineage: Bacteria > Bacillota > Clostridia > Lachnospirales > Lachnospiraceae > NK4A136. The sequence goes on from CAMWKA010000087.1 coordinate 1,003, forward strand.
ACGGATTTTTACCCCTGCGCCGAAAAGGTGTCTCTACCAGCTGGCAGCCCTTCTCCTTCAAAGCCCCGTACTTTTCATAATCCGCCTCTTCCATGGGCGTAAACAGTGTGACCTGATACTCTTTCAAAAGCGCGCAGATCAGTTCAAATCTGAAATTATATAAACTTCCAAAACTATTAGAGATCAATACGATCTTCTGTGAAGAGTCTTTCATAATCCTGCACCAGTTTTTCCCAGCTATAATATCGACGGATCCTCTCCTTTGCTTTTCTCCCCAGAGAAAGGATTTCCTCCTGCGGCAGTTTTTCCGCCTGTCCGATCAGCCGTTTCAGATCGCCGTCTTTCTTAGACCAATACAAGGCGGCATCTCCCGCCACTTCCTTCCCAAACTCCACATCCAGCACCAGATTCAGATCCGTCACCGCCAGCGCTTCCAGCAGGGAAGGATTGGTTCCGCCTACTTCATGACCATGAAAATAGGCAAACGCGTTTTTCCGTATGGCGGAAAGCAGCTGTTCATCATATACCGTTCCTGCAAATTTGATCCTCGGATCCTGCTCAAATCCGGTATTTTGCTTTAACTGCTCGTAAAACTTATTCTTTTCAATATTGGAAATGATCACCAGATCCCTCTTGGAATCCGATTTCATAAACTCCCTGATAACCGTCTCATAATTATTATCCGGTACGAACCTTCCTACAATGAGATAATACCCATTCTCCCTGATACCCTTTTCTTTACACCACTGCAGCCAGGAATCTCCAGCTTGTTCCTGCTTCTGCCTTAGGTCTTCCCCATATCCTTGATGAGCATCCGCATCCTCGTTGATATCTGCCCCATAAGCCAGATAGACCGTCCGTTTCACCCTGCTGCCGTAAGTTTTTTTAATATAGCGTTCTATGGCTTTCGCATCGCAGATAACAAGATCCGCATTTTTTACAAGACATCCCTCGCAGTAATGCAGGAATCTCTTCGCCGCCATATTCCATTTGGCACGTTTCCATTCTAATCCGTCAGGATTTACATAGATCCTGCATCCCAGCCTTCTAAGAATCCCCGCATGATATTTCATCAGCGGACCGATCCGGCAGCCCAAAATATAAACTACCATATCACTGTCCGGGTGCTCTTTTTTCCATCCCGCAATTTCGGAAAGCGCCATTGATACATGCAATATCCTGCCCGGCGCTCCGGGAAGCGGAACTTTGACCCGGAAACAGTCCGCACCCTGATACTCAAAATGTTCCGGCTTCTTTAACTCTTCTTTTGATGCCATACAGGAAACATGATATTTGATCTGATCGGTTGTCCTTCCCCGCACAAGACGTTCCACAAATGTTTCAAATCCGCCGTACCTTGCGGGGATTCCTTTGCTCGCAATCAAAAATACATCTGTCATGATCCAACTCTGCCTTCTTTCTTTTCAGAATCCAATAAAGACTCCTCATCAACAGATGCCTCCGTCTCCTGCATAAATCCTTCCGTACTGGATTTCATAAAAAGCACCTTGATCGTCATAACGACAATCCTGAAATCCAATGACAGCGAATAATTTTCGATATACATCAAATCCAGTTTTAATTTATCATAAGCCGTGGTATTGTATTTTCCATACACCTGCGCATAGCCGGTCAGTCCGCCCTTTACCTTTGTACGAAAACGAAATTCCGGAATCTTTTCCGTATATTTAATTACATGCTCTACGCGCTCCGGCCTCGGTCCCACCAGACTCATATCGCCTTTCAGAACATTATACAATTGCGGGAGTTCATCAATTCTGGTCTTACGGATGAACCGTCCCACCTTGGTAATACGCTCATCATCCGTAACGGCAGGTCTTGCCTTGCCGTCTGCCTCTGCATCCACGATCATGCTGCGGAATTTATAGATCATAAACGGCCGGTCATTTAAGGTGACTCTTTCCTGAATAAACATCACCGGTCCATGATCCTCTAATTTAATGCAAATCGCCGTGATCAGCATAATAGGTGATGTAATGATCAGCATCAACAGAGAAATTACGATATCAATGGTACGTTTCAGAAGCTTCTGTTCAAAGCTTAATCCAATGTTATTGGACATCAGAAGCGGCGTATCAAACAAATGATGTTCCCTTGCGCTCCGGATCATGATATCGGAAAGCTTCGGTGTCTGGTACACCCTGATCCCTTCCCCATAACAGAATTTGATGATGTCATTGCGCAGATTGGACGCAACATCATAAACGATCACTGAATCATGTTCCCTGATCTTATCGCATATCTTCTCAAAACCGTTTGAAATATGAATCTTCTCACTAACGACATACTTATCCTTTCTGGTATTGACCTTGTCCAAAAACAGCCGGACGGAATCGTTCTCATAGATCACCAGCATATCCCATGCAGGGAACAGCCTGACATACAGCTTGTCAAACAGCAGCACCAAAAAGATCGATAAAAAGATCTGCGCTCCCCATAGGATCAGCATTGCCAAAAAAATCTCATCCAATGTATAAATGGAGCTGATTGTCAGCACGATCTGTACCGCCATGACCAGATTCACGCAGAACATGGCCAACACCTGAGACAAAATCGCATTCAGCGGCGTATAAAACCCGATCTCAAAACCGCCGAAAATCCGAATCAGAATCAGCGTCACAACGACGTATACCGCAATCTGCATCAGATTACCATAACCGGTAAATGGCTTTTCATTGAGCATATTCAGATACCGGTACCAGAGAATGCCGAACATTCCCCCCATGGCATCCAATGTCAGCAGAACTTCGCTGAACCGGAATATTCTCTTATACTGTTCATAGCTTTTATCCTTCATGTCTGTCCTTTCACTGCCGGCACATCATTATCCTTCGTCTTACACAGAAGCATACCATACATCATAAATAACATCATATTGATCACATAAGCAGGATGTCCCATCCATTCCGTCACCTGACTCATCAGGCAGATCCCTATTACCAGTACCGCCAGCAGCAAATCATGGGAATCTTCTTCCTGTCCTTTTTTCCAATATCTGCACACCGCTACGACAAAAGCGCAGAAATTAAGCAGTCCATAGATCATTCCGGTCAAAATACCATACTGATACAATACATGGATATAGGTGCTGTGAGCATGATAAGTAAAATACCCGCTCTCCAAAGTAATATGGCCCGGATAATGTCCTTCCCAATTAGTCTTTTCCAGATAAGCTTTCCAAATATCGATTCTGCCATTAGTTACGTCGCGCTCCGTATCAATGACCACCTCGCTGCTTTCTTCTTTAGCTTCCTCCGTTAGCGGAACATAAATACCCCATTTTCCCAGCGCAAGCGTCAAAAAACTTTCTATCGTAGTATATTTGGGCGAATCGATTGGATCATCTTTCATGATTCTTGTCTCCGGATTATATTCTCCCATAAAAAAATACGGTACATTCATATACGCCGGTATATAACGGATGGCATAATAGGTTGCATGAAACAAAGAAACCACTGACACAATCACCAGTCCGTATTGCAGTAACACCTTTCTTTTCTTTGGCGATCGGATCATCTGAAGGATAAATAAGACGATGAACGCAAAGCCAAGCCCCATGAGCGTCGTTCTGGTATAATTAAAGATTGCCAAAGAACAGGCAAATCCCATCATCAGATAGTAGAATACAAGTCCAACGATATATTTTTTCGCTTCATGCCATTTCTTCATCCATAAATCAATCCTGTTAAACAAAACCGCGATCACACACGCAAGAAACATGCCCGCCATATTAGCATTGGCAAAATAAGCCGTATATCGCTCACAGTCATAAGGACGGCGCATCAAAGACATAAAAGAGACATAAAAGAAAGACAGTATCAGCGCATCCTGTAACGCCCACCATACTGCCCGCTGCCTCTGATTTCTTGACATCACCCAGTAAACGGAAGTCATACAGATGACATAAAAGGATGCATAAAAATACTCCTTCTTAAAGATCGTAAGAAGAACGATAAATGCAAGCCAGAGACTCCCTAACAGCGGATGAAATCCCTTAAAGCTTATCTGCCTGCTTTTAATCAGTTCGTAAACGATAGCAATCAGTATGATCCCCCAGATCAGAATCACCAGTTTTCCCAGCCGAATCACATCCACATACTGATATTCACAGACATCCGCGATCCAATGTCTTTCATAGGCAATGTGCGTAGAAAAATACCATACCGGCAGATAGATCAGCGACCATATCGTCATCCACTGCCTGATCTTCATCATACTCAACGCAAAAAGTCCGAATCCAATACAAAACAGACGAAAGGAGACTGCCTGTTCATAATTAACGCCTGCATTCATAAAACGTATGCCGGCATAAATCATTTCGCAAAAGAAAATGACAAAGAAAAGATAACGCACCCTTGCAATTTCACTTTCTGACATCTTAAATTTCTCTATCAATGCTTTCATTTTTCAACTCTTACCTTTTCTATCTACACAAAATCCAGCGATGAACAACCGCTATATTTTAATAATTCCCATTCTATGGGAATTATTTCATGCGATTTAAAGACAACTCGCAAAAAATGGTAAATTCTGTTATTTTCTTTTTGATTATATAACAAAAGAAGAGGATTTGCAATGAAGCCCCTTTTACCGCTTTCCACCCGACAAAAGCCATCCGCCCACTGACTTTTTCAGATTAGAATAGATTCGATCCAGCACGACCGCCAGCAGATAAATATATCCCATAGAACTTATAAATAATACCAAGGTATTCGATCCACTCATCACTTTTCCCGAATAATGCGCAAGATACCGGTGCAAAAATACATGGTGGAGCAGAAAAAATGCATAAGAATGTCGCCCGATGATACTGATCAATTCCCTGATCCTCTCTCCCTTCATCCACTCAGCAACCTCCATGATGATCATATAACAGGAAATCGTTCTGATAAAAATCTTACAATAGGAATTGATTGGAAACGCCGTCTTCTCTGCTATCAGCAAAAGTATAAAAAGGATAAGACCGACTGCTGCCGCGATCCTTCTTCCGACGGTAAAGGACTTCCTGTCCGTACCAAGACGGATCTGCTCGATCATCATTCCCAACACAAAATAAAGGCTGCATACGATCAGATTTTTCTCGATGACCATTGGAAACGGATTCATAAACAGCAACAAGACACTTCCCGCCAGAAAAACAGCAGGCAGAATATATTTACATTTCAGCATGATCCTGCGATAAAGCGGAAATAAAAGATACAACATGATGATCATTCCAAGAAACCACTCTCCCAGCAGATAAAAAGTGGGGACATAATCATTCAGATATCCATCCATCCCTATAATCGTCAGCAGAAAATTCGCCTTGGGCGCTTCCGGCATCCCTCCTGTCTGATAAAAATAATCCAGAAACGCAAAAAGATAAGCCAGCCAGAACAAAGGAAACAGACCTAAAAATCTTTTTTTATAGAAGTTCTTCAAGGAAATCTTATCTGAATACTGAAAAATCAGCGCCGCGCCAGACACCATAAAAAAAGCAGACAGCGCGAGCGGCGCAAGAATATGGGAAACGCTTTTATAAATCTCCAGCTTCGCATTGACGCCAAACACCTCCGCTGCAACCGTAAAATGATACATTGTTACCATAATAAAGCTTAATATCCTGACCAGATCAAGATAAAGAATCCTTTCCTTTTTCACCAGGTACTCCTCCCTTGTTTCTCACACTTTGCGTCATTTTATACCGCAGGCTCTTTATTTTTCTTTCTGCATAAAAATCACCGTCCGGTCTCGTCCGTCCCGCACGATTGTCTCTACCCTGTCCTTCATCTGCGCAAATCCATTGGTTTCATAATTACGGATCGCTTTTTCATTATCTTGAAATACTCTGAGGATGATGCGTTCCAGTTCTAACGACTGAAATCCATATAAAACACCCAATCTGACCGCCTCCGTGCCATAACCCTTCCCCAGAGCATCCGGTTCCCCGATAAAAATGCCAAGCTCCGCTGTCCGTTTTTCCCGATCGATATCACGGAAATAAAAACTACCTATCCCTCTGTCATTTTCCCTGATACAGATGATAAACTGCTGCACTGCTCCGGTCTCCACCTTTGTTTTGATCCACTCCAGATGCATCTCTCTTGTCAATGGCGTCCGATATATAAATTGTTCCATTACATGAGGCGCGTTTCTCCATGCAATCACCTGATCCGTATCTTCTATCTTCATCTTACGAAGATAGATCCGTTCTCCAACAATATCCATACTAATCCTCCATGTCAGAGCAGTTTTACTGCGATGACACGCGATGAGAAATCCG
>CAMWKA010000088.1 GCA_947174725.1 uncultured Lachnospiraceae bacterium
GTGGTGATCTATTTAATGGAGGTTTTATTTCAGCGTGTTTTATGCCCTATGGTCAGCGCTGCGATGGTTTTATCCGTCATGAGCGGCATTACCGGCAATGAATCCATGAAATATCTGTTGAAACTCCATAACAGGTTATTTAAGTGGATCCTGAAGATCAGCATGGCGTTGGTGGGAGGATTTAGCATGATGCAGGGTTTATTTGCGCCAGTGCTGGACGGCGTCAGCTATGGGACGGCACAGAAGCTTCTTGCTGCTCTTCCGGGATTGGGAAATATCACGGATACGACAATGCAGATGGTAAGCGGTTCCCTGCTCCTGATCAAAAACAGCATCGGGGTGGTGATCCTTTCCCTGATAGTGCTTGTCTGTATGATACCTATGGCAAGAGTATTCTTTGTGGTCCTGATTGTACATTTGGGAAGCGCGCTGATCGGATTGGTCACAGATGCCGGACCGGTGACGCTGTTGGAACGGACCGGAAACTGTTGTATGCAGATGTTTCGTCTGCTGGTATCTGCTGTCTTACTGAATTTCATGATCATAGCAATTGTGGCATCCTGCAGGCTCTATTAGATATATCGCAATTGCGGGAGGCAGGTATTAAATATTGGAAAGGAGAGCGGCGCAGATGGAATCTTACGTGAATATTATGAAAGAAGCCAGCATTTTTATGATTGTGGCAGAGATGCTGATCCAACTGATTCCTTCAGCAGAGTATGGAAAATATATTCGTTTTTTAATGGATCTGATTTGTATCATGATCTTGTTCCTTCCGATCGTCAGTATGTTTCGGGAGGGTATGGCGGCGGATTATGCGGAAGAAATACGGATGGAGGAGGAAGATTTGGCGAAAGAAATCAACGTATGGGGCGACAGGATATACTCGCTGCTGGTTGAGGATTTTTCGGAAACGGGAGAGGGGGAGACGGATTGAAGGAAAAGTTACGGCAGTATATCAAAAAGTATGCCACCAGAGATAATCTTTTGATTCTGGCGCTGCTTGGCATCCTTCTGATGGTGATTGCAGTGCCGGTGGGTACACCGGAGAGCGGAACAGAAGAAGGGGAGAGAGCGCCACAGGCGGAAACGGAAGATCAATTTACAGATGCGGAGGAGGGATACGCCGCTTCTTATGAGCGGGAGATGGAGGAGCGGCTGGAAGAACTGCTGCAAAGCATGGAAGGCGTGGGAAATGTCAAGGTAATGATCACGCTTGCGGCATCAGATGAAAGGGTGATCCTGAAGGATTATGATATTTCGGAAGAATCGGATGCTTCAAGGACAGTGGAGAGTACCATATTTTATACGGATGAAAATGGACGGGAGAATCCCTATTGTCAGAAGATCATTACGCCCAGAGTGGAAGGTGTTGTAGTGGTGGCGGAGGGCGGAGATGATCCGGGAAGAATAATTGAGATAACTGATGTTATACAGTCATTATTTGATGTTCCCGTACATAAGATTAGAGTAGTAAGAATGAAATCAGAATAGGAAGCGGGGAGAGAGCATTGAAAAAGGTATTTAAGAAAAATCATGTTATGATCACAGCACTAGCCATTATGATCGCCGTTGCCGGATATCTTAATTTTACCGGAAGCAAGGTGGATGAGGAAGCTATGACGGCTGGAACTTCAGAGATCATGGGTGGAGAAACGGGAGAGGATGTTACGGCATTACTGGACATATCTGAGGAGGATCTTGAAACAGCCGGATTGATGAACATTGACAGTATGGATGAAGAAGTAGTGGTGATCACGGGAAATTATCTGGAGGAAGATATGACGGAGATGACCGCGGCTGCGGCAGGAACGGAAGATGGATTGATTCCGGTACAGGGAGAAGCCGAAGGCGCTAATACGCTGACCATAGACAGTGAACCGGGAGAGGCAGTATTTACATCCACAACCAGCATTACCAGTCTGGCTTCCGCAAGGCTCTTAAAGGAGCAGACGAGGTCTCAGAACAGATCTGCGTTACTGGAGATCATCAACAGTGCCAGTGCGGATGAAGCGTCTATTCAGGAGGCTACGAACAGTATGATCGCCCTGACGGACATTGCGGAGAAGGAAACTTCCGCGGAAATCCTTCTGGAAGCAAAGGGATTTTCGGAAGTGGTAGTAAGCGTAACGGACGGAACGGCAGATGTGGTAGTAGGGATGTCAGAATTGACGGATGCGCAGTGCGCACAGATCATAGACATCGTGTCAAGAAAGACGTCTGTGGCAGAGGAGAATATCATTATCACGCCGGTTTCTGCGGATTGAATTAAAAAAGAAAGTGTGGTATAATATCCGCGTTACTTATGAGCAGTGCGCTCACGCATGAACAAAAATCAGATGCGAATTTATTCGCAGGCTGATTTTTGTTCGTGCGTGAGCATAGGGCGAAGCCCGCGAGCGAGATGAAGCGAAGCGGAATCGAGCTCAGCACTGTGGGGATACGAAGAGCGAGCATAGGGTGAATACCATGGGGGAAAAGATGAAACGGATATTTTTGATTGTATTAGACAGCGTAGGAATTGGCGAAATGCCGGATGCGGCGGATTATGGTGACAAAGGAACCAATACACTGAAGTCTGCTGGGAAAAGCTCTTATTTTCATATGCCGAATATGAAAAAGCTGGGGTTGTTTAATATTGACGGCATTGACTGGGCGGAGGGAACTGACCGGCCTACAGCGTCTATTGCGCGTATGAAGGAGGCTTCCAAAGGGAAAGATACAACTATCGGTCATTGGGAAATCGCCGGTTTGATCTCAAAACAGCCGCTGCCAACCTATCCGAACGGTTTTCCGGAGGATGTGATCAAGGAATTTTCACTTAAAACAGGACGGGGAGTGCTATGCAATCTTCCTTATTCAGGAACTGAGGTTATAAAAAAATATGGTGATGAACATGTACGCACCGGAGATTTGATTGTTTATACTTCCGCAGACAGCGTATTTCAGATTGCGGCGCATGAAGATATCGTTCCTGTGGAGACGCTTTATGAATACTGCCGGATTGCAAGAAAGATGCTGACCGGCAGACACGGTGTTGGCAGGGTTATTGCCAGACCGTTTATCGGCGCTGACGGGGATTATACAAGAACCACCAGACGGCATGATTTTTCCTTGGAACCGCCGGGAACCACGATGTTAGACCAGATTACGGCGGCGGGAATGGAAGTCCTTTCGGTGGGGAAGATCAAAGACATCTTTGCTGACAGAAGTATCAGCCGTTTTGTTTATACCACCGGTAATGCAGACGGTATTGAGAAGGCTCTGAAGTACATGGATGAGGAATTTGAAGGTCTGTGTTTTGTGAACCTTGTGGATTATGATATGCTGTATGGACACAGAAATGATGTTGATGGATACGCGAAGGCATTGACCTATTTTGATGAACAACTTCCAAAAATCCTTGAAAAATTGAGAGAAGAGGATGTGCTGATGATTACGGCAGACCATGGATGCGACCCGGCATATACCGTTTCTACGGATCATTCCAGAGAATATACGCCATTTTTGATGTATGGAAAGAATATTGCCCCTGTCAATTATGGAACGCGGGAAACATTTTCCGATATCGGGGCGACGATTTTAAAATATCTTGGGATTTCCTCTGAGATCAGTGGAACATCCATGCTGTAGGAGGCTGGCAGTGAGCGATCTGATAAAAGAAATCAATAGACGAAGGACCTTTGCGATCATATCCCATCCGGATGCCGGAAAGACGACATTGACGGAAAAATTCCTGTTATATGGCGGGGCGATCAATCTTGCGGGAAGCGTAAAGGGCAAGGCGACGGCAAGGCATGCCGTGTCGGACTGGATGGAGATAGAAAAGGAAAGAGGTATTTCGGTTACCTCTTCTGTTTTGCAGTTTGAGTATGACGGGTATTGCATCAATATCCTGGATACGCCTGGACATCAGGACTTTTCAGAGGACACCTATCGTACGCTGATGGCGGCGGATTCTGCCGTAATGGTCATTGATGCGTCGAAAGGCGTGGAGGCGCAGACCAGAAAGCTTTTTAAAGTTTGTGGTATGCGGGGGATCCCCATTTTCACGTTTATCAATAAGTTGGACAGAGATGCCAATGAAACGCTGGATCTGCTTGATGAGATCGAAAAGGAGCTGGGGATCGATACCTGTCCGATCAATTGGCCGATCGGTTCAGGGAAAGGATTTAAAGGGATCTATGACCGGCAGAAGGAGTGTGTGATCACATATTCTGATACGGAAAAGGGTACCAGAGAGGGAGAAACTTCGATCATCCCGATCACTGATCAGGATAAGATACTGGAGGCGATCGGTCAGGAGGCAAAGGACAAGTTAGATGAGGAAATGGAATTGATGGACGCTGCAAGCGCTGAATATGATCTTTCCTTGGTACATCAAGGAAAGCTGACGCCGGTATTTTTCGGATCGGCGCTCACGAATTTCGGCGTGGAGATATTTTTGAAATATTTTTTGGAAATGACGACTACGCCGCTGCCCAGAAATGCGGAACAGGGACTGATCGATCCAATCGAAAATGCATTTTCCGCATTTGTGTTTAAGATTCAGGCGAATATGAACAAAGCGCACCGCGACAGGATCGCATTTATGCGGATCTGTTCCGGAAGATTTGACGCGTCGGAAGAGGTCAAACATGTGCAGGGTGGGAGAAATCTTCGACTGCTGCAGCCACAGCAGTTGATGGCAAGCGAAAGAAAGATTTTGGAAGAGGCTTATGCCGGGGATATTATCGGAGTATTTGATCCGGGTATCTTTTCGATTGGGGATACGGTGTGTGCGCCGAAGGATCATGTCGTTTATGAAGGGATCCCCACATTTGCGCCGGAGCATTTTGCACGGGTACGGCAAGTGGATACGATGAAGCGGAAGCAGTTTGTAAAAGGCATTACGCAGATCGCCCAGGAGGGCGCGATTCAGATCTTCCATGAAATGTCCACGGGCATGGAGGAGATCATCGTCGGGGTAGTCGGCGTATTGCAGTTTGAAGTGTTAAAATATCGCCTGGAAAATGAATATAATGTAGAGATCAAGCTGGATGCGCTTCCTTATGAACATATCCGCTGGATCGAGAATAAGGATGAGGTGGATGTCTCAAAGATCAGCGGAACTTCAGATATGAAACGCGTGCAGGATATGAAAGGCAATCCGTTGTTGCTGTTTATCAATGCATGGAGCGTCGGTATGACGTTGGACCGAAATCCCGGATTGAAACTTTGTGAATTTGGCGTCAATTAATGGATAGAATATTTAAAAAAGTATTTATGGAGAGGAGCAGCGTTATCAGGATGAAGAAGAGTCCGACGATAAAATATCCTATTTTATTGCTGGTATTTATGATTTTGCTTTCCGGCTGTCAGATGCCCGGATCAAATACGAATATACTGAACCATAATGGGCAGGGACAGAACAGCGCGCAGGGAACAGGCGGTAATGGAACGCTGGCTGGTCCGGAAACAGGATATGAGGCTCCAATTGTAGAGGCGTCAGGGGAAGAGATCGTAGCTGATTCCATGGATGACGAAAAGGAATCGGCGAGGGCGGCGATCGGACTGACGGAGGAAGGAATCCGCATACGGATGGCTGAACAGGAAGGAAGATATGCCTATGATATGCTGGAGGAGTCCCTGCGTCCGCTTTATGTTGAACTCCTTACAATCATAGAGCACCATGCGGAAAATATTAAGGTTTCCACAAATGATTCTGATGTGCTGCAGAAGGTGTTTCTCTATGTGCATGCAGATCATCCGGAGATTTATTGGATCGATGGATATTCTTATATGAGATATTCGAGGGGAAATGAGATCCTGTATCTGACCTTTTCCGGTAAATATACTTATACTCAGGAAGAAACGAAGATCCTGCAGTTTTCCATCGACCAATATGTCAGTCGCTGCCTTAACGGTATTTCCAGAAGCGCGTCCGATTATGATAAGGTAAAATATATTTATGAATATGTTATTGAAAATACGGAGTATGTGCTGGATTCACCGGATAATCAAAATATTCTTTCCGTCTTTTTAAACGGCGAGTCGGTATGTCAGGGATACGCCAAGGCGGCACAGTATCTATTGGAACAGCTGGATGTTCCGTGTACGATGGTGGTGGGTAAAGTGGAAAGCGGTGAAGGGCACGCGTGGAATCTGGTGCAGATCGATGGAGCATACTATTATATGGATCCTACCTGGGGAGACGCAAGTTACCGTCTGGAGGGACAGCCGATGCAGAGTACCTCTATGCCCATCAGTTACGAGTTTTTAAATATTACGACAGAGCAGCTTCAGATGACGCATATCATTGACAGTGTCGTTCCTATGCCGCAGTGTATTGCAACAGAGGCCAATTATTATATCAGGGAGAATCTGTATTTTACGAATTATAATGAAGCGGCTATAAGAGAGGCTTTTCAAAACGCGTATGCGGAAGGCAGGGAGGCGTTGACATTAAAATGCGCCGATTCCTATGTCTTTGCCAAGATGCAGGAAGAACTGATCACGAATCAGAAGATCTTTTTATTCTTATCAGAACAGACGCAGTCCGTGATCTATGCAGTTGATGACCGGCTCTATACGATCAGCATATGGTTATAGCAGATATTTTGACTAGCCAAATGATATCAGCTTTGATATAATCAAACATAATAGTATGGTCAATATATTAGGAGGTTTATACTATGGAAGCTAATAATATTACGATTTCCAAAGAGGTCAGAAATATTGGCACGGTTCAGATCGCAGATGACGTAGTTGCCATGATCGCTTCACTGGCGGCGACGGAGATTGAAGGGGTGTCTGCGCTTGTTGGGAATATTACCAATGAACTGATGAGCAAGGTCGGTATGAAGAAGCTGACGAAGGGCGTGAAGGTGGATATCATAGATAACGTAGTAACGATCGATCTTGCCATTGTTCTGGAGTATGGATTTAATATTCCTAAGACATGCCGGATGGTACAGGATAAGGTAAAGACAGCAATTGAAACGATGACAGGATTTACAGTCGCGGATGTGAACATCAGGATTTCCAGCGTCTCCATGCAGCATGGAAAAAATGAAAAAAGATAAAAGAATCATAAATGAGAGTATGGATATAAGATGAGTATGAGCAGAAGAAAAGTAAGAGAGCAGATTTTTAAACTTTTGTTTCAGGCAGAGTTTCATGACAGGGATGAGATGGAAGCACAGGCAGGACTGTATTTTGCAGAGGAAGAGCCGGCTGTAGAAGAGGATCAGAAGGAAGAAATTGTAGGAAAACTGTCTAAGATCATCGACTGTCTTGATG
>CAMWKA010000089.1 GCA_947174725.1 uncultured Lachnospiraceae bacterium
GTTTTGTTCTCTAATAATAAAATATGTGGATTTTCCTATTGGAAAAAGGAAGTCGTTCGATGCCATATTCATTGGAGTGTAATTCGGACGAAAGGAAAGGATGGTAAATAAATATGAATATAGTTTTAGCATCAGATGAAAACTATTTGCTGGCAGCAGAAACGTTGATCCGTTCCCTTGTCATTAATAATCATTGTGAATGTAGCATTTATCTGCTTTATGCTGATTTGAACCGGCAGCAGTTGGACTCTTTTGCCTCTGCCGTATGCAGATTATCAGATAGGCTGTCGTTGCAGTTTATTAAAATCAATGATAGCCTGTTTGAAAATGTTCCGGCCGTAGTTGGTCTTCCACGGACCACTTATTATCGTTTTTTGCTTCCGGAAGTTCTTCCGATTGATGTGGATAGGGCGCTGTATCTTGATTGCGATATTATTATCAATAAACCAATAGAAGCCTTTTATCATATGGATTTTAATGACAAGCTATTTGTGGTCTGTGAAGATATCGGCGTTTCCGTGCAGCATAAATATGAATTTCTGACAATCTATGGAAGGATGAACAAACCTTTGTGCAATGGAAAATATTTTAATGCAGGGGTGATGCTGTTTAACATGGAGCTTGCGCGTCAGATGATCGACATGAAAAAAGTAAAGAGTATGATTGATACATATCGTCCTTATATTTTCTTTATGGATCAGGATATTTTAAATTTTCTGTACGGCCCTTATACACTATATGCAGATTATCGTTTATATAATCTGGGTGTAGGTTACTTGAAGGAAGAAGAGGCTGCTGAGGCAGTGAAGGAAGCTGCCATTATCCACTATTACGGGCACCCGGATGTTAAGCCGTGGTTAGATCGGAAACGGGAAAACAGTTCGTCGTTTGCGACACGCTTATGGTGGAATTATTTAGAAAAATCCCCCTAAGCAAATTGTCCTTTCCGCTTAAGGGGATTTTTGTTATTGAAAGCAGATTCCTTAATCGATCTTCGGAAGCATTTCCCTGTATTTCGCCAGTTCCTCATCTGTAGGAATATAGTCGTCCATCTGACCATCATGGAATTTTTCATATGCCACCATGTCAAAATAACCCGTACCTGTAAGACCGAATAAAATGGTCTTCTCTTCACCGGTTTCCCTGCATTTTACAGCTTCGTCGATTGCTGCACGGATGGCATGGGAGCTCTCGGGTGCGGGCAGGATGCCTTCTACCCTTGCAAAATACTCTGCCGCCTCAAATACATCGGTCTGTTTTACGGAAATAGCTTCCATCAGTCCATCGTCATAGAGCTGGGACAAAATGGAACTCATGCCGTGATAACGCAGACCGCCTGCATGGTTGGCGGAAGGAATGAAGTCGCTGCCAAGGGTGTACATCTTCGCAAGCGGGCAAACCATACCCGTATCGCAGAAATCATAAGCATATGTGCCGCGGGTTAAGCTGGGACAGGAAGCCGGTTCTACGGCGATAAACCTATAATCTGCTTCCCCGCGAAGTTTTTCGCCCATAAAAGGAGCGATCAGACCGCCCAGATTGGAACCGCCGCCGGCGCAGCCGATGATCACATCCGGTTTGATGCCATATTTATCAAGGGCGGTTTTGGTTTCCAGACCGATGACGGACTGATGAAGCAGTACCTGATTGAGCACGCTTCCCAGAACATACCGATAGCCTTCGTTTGTTACGGCTTTCTCCACAGCTTCGGAGATAGCGCAGCCGAGGCTTCCGGTGGTGCCGGGATGTTCGGCAAGGATCTTTTTACCGACTTCCGTCTCCATGGAAGGGGAGGGTGTTACGGAAGCGCCATAGGTACGCATAACTTCACGGCGGAAAGGTTTCTGTTCATAGGAACATTTTACCATATAAACCTTGCAGTCAAGTCCTAAATAAGAACACGCCATGGAAAGGGCTGTACCCCACTGTCCGGCGCCTGTTTCTGTCGTTACGCCCTTCAGACCCTGCTTCTTAGCATAATATGCCTGCGCAATAGCGGAATTGAGTTTATGGCTGCCGCTTGTATTGTTACCTTCGAATTTGTAGTAGATCTTTGCGGGTGTTTTCAGCTTTTCTTCAAGACAATATGCCCGTACCAAAGGTGATGGGCGGTACATTTTATAAAAGTTTCTGATATCTTCCGGTATATCAAAATAAGCCGTGTCGTTATCCAATTCCTGCTTGACAAGCTCTTCACAGAAGACGCCTCCAAGTTCTTCAGCAGTCATGGGCTGATGTGTGCCGGGGTTCAGGAGCGGCGCAGGTTTGTTTTTCATGTCCGCGCGCAGGTTGTACCATGCCGTAGGCATCTCCTGTTCCTCAAGATAGATTTTGTAAGGGATTTTCTTTTCTGACATTTTTTTACCTCCATAATGTGACTGTTTTTTGGCTTTTCATGGTTTTCGGGACAGATGCAAAAAAACTCCTGTCCCAGATAGTATATCTGCTGGGACAGGAGGTAATCATTGCGAAGAAATTCTTTTCACATTACTCCTGCGGTGCCACCCGGCTTGGCGTATCGTTATGGTACGCCCACTCATAAATCCTTGCCGCTTGTTTCCAGAAGTCCATTCAGTTTCATGTATTTGCTGCAATTCCACCATCTGCGGCTCTCTGTAAAAAAGGGATGAAACCTACTTACTCTTCTTTAACGGTTTAGCATATCATACACTTTTATTTTTGGGAAGTCAAGCAGTATTTTCCTTGCAATCCTCCCATGGATGATTTATCATTAAATATTAGAAATATGCAATGTAAGATGTGACGGAATTAACAACATTGGAAGAAAAGAAGGATAACGAGGAAAAGGGAAGATATGATCAAAAGAGAAAAAACAGGAACGAAAATAGAAAAAGGTAAAAGAATGAACCGATGGTTTCTGGCAGTTGGTATGATCATATTATTATCCGGTTGTGGGACCGGGGCGGCTGATGATCCGGATGGGGCAACGGAGGACATGATGACGGTAAGCGGGGAAGACAGCATCGGGGGAGAAACGGTAAGTGGAGATGATATATCGGAGACGGAGGAGGCCGCAGTCGGGGAAGTGTCGACAGATCAGGGAGATGAAGAGGAAAGTTATGTAACATCAGACTTCCGGTATACTTCATGTAAGCCGTTCTGGGAGGACAGTGAACAGTATAGTGAGGTATTTGCAGATCTGCCACTGTATAGTTTTGAGGTTCCCAGAGAAGTCATTGTAGGTGATTATGATGAAAGATTTCCTGAAGAACTGCAGCAGCTTCTGGTATACCGATATGATAACATCAAAGAGGGGGACGATGCGTGGGAGGCGTATCAGGCTGATTATGAGGAAATTGCCGAAGGAACGGAACGATATACGGAACTATATGATGAAATAGTAGAACTAGAAGAGCTAAGCTATTACGGTGGGATCATAGTATCATTATGGGCAGTAGATATTGATTCGGATGGGGAAGATGAATGTATATCGAGAACGGCATATGGAACCGGAGTGATAATAGATATGGATGTTATAGACTATGATAATGGATGGTATATAACTGCCGGGGGAGATTGCCGTGATGTCACTGGTGTTGAGAGTGTATTAGAATATGAAGGAACCTATTATCTGTTACTAGATTCCGTGCTGGTGTGTTATAATGATTCCGACTGGATGCAGGTGGGTATTAATCGGGAAATTACAGGCTATACCCCTCATGAAGTATATAGCAGGGATGGGGATGATATGGATTATCTGTCAGCGGTTGACCTGGAGGTTCTGAGCCGTAATGGCACCGGTGAAAGATTAAATTTGAATTATTGGAACGTTGGTGGACCCGTATACGATGCTGAGTATGTTTGGGAATGCGAATATGACGGAAAGATGTACCAGTATGCCATATCATATGAGCACAGCATGAAATGGTATCCATGGTGTGATGATGCTGTATTAACAATATTTGAAGAAAAAGAAGATGGCAGCATAGAGGCGGTCAAGGTATATTATCTTGCAAGCAATTATTATTTATTCTTTGATGAAAAATCCGGGGCAACCGGGAGCTGGCATGTGAGATGAGGAGACTCAGAAGTAACAGACCGCATTGAATGAAGTAGACACTTGTGATAAAGTGAAAGTGACATATCGTAATTTGGGGAAGATGAGCTATGAAATGGAGCAGGTTAAGGATCAAAACAATTGCAGACGCGGAAGACGTTATCATATCCGCCCTGTATGATATCGGGCTGGAAGGGGCGCAGATAGAAGACAACGTGCCGTTGACGGCAAGAGAGAAGGAGCAGATGTTTGTGGACATCATGCCGGATGCTCCCGAAGATGACGGTATTGCGTATCTCAGCTTTTATATAGAGCAGGAGGAGAACGAAAGCGAAAAAGAACACCAGGACAGGCTGGCTTCGATGGTGGAACAGGTAAAGCAGGAACTTGACGATATCAGGACTTATATGGAGATCGGAGATGGCAGTATCGCCATATCGGAGACGGAGGATAAGGACTGGATCAACAACTGGAAGGAATTTTTCCATCAATTCTATATTGATGATATTTTGGTGATTCCTTCCTGGGAAAAGATGGATGAGGCGGACAGTGGCAGGATGGTGCTGCATATCGATCCGGGGACGGCGTTTGGTACAGGCATGCACGAGACGACGCAGCTTTGTATCAGACAGCTTCGCAGATTTGTTACATCACAGACCCGTATCCTTGATGTGGGGACGGGGAGCGGCATCCTGTCGATCCTTTCCCTGATGTTTGGAGCAAAAGAGGCGATTGGGACGGATCTGGATCCCTGCGCCATCAATGCGGTAGATGATAATAAAAAGAATAATGGAATCAAAGAGGAGCAGTTTCATCTTTTGATCGGCGATATTATAACGGATCAGAAGATACAGGACGCGGTCGGGTATGACAGTTATGATATCGTTGTAGCAAACATTTTGGCGGATGTGCTTGTGCCATTGACGCCGGTCATTACACATCATTTAAAATCAGGCGGCGTTTATATTACTTCCGGTATTATTGATGATAAGGAAGATGTCGTGCGGGAAGCTGTTACAGGGGCAGGATTGGACATTCTGGAGGTAACGTATCAGGGGGAATGGGTCTGCATCACTGCAAGGAAACCTTAAGGAAATGTTGATGAAAGGATGGAAGTGCCTATATGCAGCATTTTTTTGTGGAATCTTCCCAGATCGTTGGGAATGAGATCAGGATCACGGGCGAAGACGTGGGTCATATCAGAAGGGTTCTCCGCATGAAGGAGGGGGAAGAACTTTCTGTCGGAAATGGCATAGATGATACGGAATACCGATGCCAGATCGATCATTTTACGGATGACGAGGTGGTCTGTAAGATACGCTTTATCAAGGAAGAAGGCGTAGAGCTTCCGGCAAGGATCTATCTCTTTCAGGGACTTCCGAAATCTGATAAGATGGAGTTGATCGTACAGAAGGCGGTAGAGCTTGGTGTGTACGAGATCATTCCGGTGGCAACAAAGAGAGCGGTGGTAAAGCTGGATGATAAAAAGGCAAAGAGTAAGATCGCGCGCTGGCAGGCGGTCAGTGAGGCTGCGGCAAAGCAGAGCAAGCGGGCTGTTGTTCCCCGTGTCCATGATCTGATGACTATGCAGGAAGCGGTTGCCTATGCAAAAGGAATGGAGGCGAAAGCCATACCTTATGAACTTTCCAAAGGGATGGAGGCGACGCGTGAATGGCTTACTTTTGCTGCGGATACAGTATCCCCGGCGGAAGGCAATGTGACCAGTATTGCTATCTTTATTGGTCCGGAAGGCGGTTTTGAAGAAAGTGAGATCGAGCTTGCAAAAGAGGCCGGCATTACGCCCATATCTCTTGGCAGAAGGATTCTGCGTACAGAGACGGCGGGCCTGACGATCTTGTCGATTCTGATGTACCAACTGGAAACGAAAGGCATATAATAACAATATATTAGGAAGAATAGGAGAGTATGCCATCTAAGGCACAAAAAAATATGGAAATCTATTTAGACAATTCCGCGACCACAAAATGTCTGGATGAAGTGGTGAGCCTGATGGATAAGATATATTTATCAGAGTATGGCAACCCGTCCAGTATGCATACCAAAGGTGTGGAAGCGGAAAAGTACCTTCGTAATGCGAAAGAAACGATTGCGAGAAATCTTAGGGTTTTACCAAAGGAGATTTATTTTACTTCAGGAGGAACGGAAAGTGACAATCTTGCATTGATCGGTACGGCGATGGCGAACCGTCGTTTCGGTAATCACCTGATCACAACGCAGATTGAACATCCGGCGGTCCTTCAGACCATGAGATATTTGGAAGAGCAGGGATTTCGGGTCACATATCTTCCGGTAGATCAGTATGGAGTGATTTCTTTAAATGATTTAAAAAAGGCGGTCTGCAGGGAGACGATTCTGGTTTCCATCATGCATACCAATAATGAAATCGGCGCGTTGCAGCCGGTGGCGGAAGCAGCGGCGATTGTAAAATCCATGAAACCCTCCGTTGTATTTCATGTAGATGCAGTGCAGGGATATGGAAAATTCAGGATCAATCCTAAGAAAATGGGCATTGACCTGATGTCCGTCAGCGGGCATAAGATTCATGGACCGAAGGGAGTCGGCTTTTTATATGTCAGCGAGAGAGTTAAGATCACTCCGATTCTCTGGGGCGGCGGACAGCAGAACGGCATGCGTTCCGGGACGGAAAATGTACCGGGGATTGTGGGGATGGCGGAAGCAGTCCGGCTGATCTATCAGGATCTGGATCGGGATGTGAACCGTTTATACAGCCTGAAAGAAAAGTTTATTAAAGGGATCGAGACGATTGATAAAGCCAAAGTGAATGGGCATACCGGATATGACAGCGCGCCACATATCGTCAATGTATCGTTTCTCGGAGTCCGTGCCCAGGTATTGTTAAATGAATTATCGGAAAGAGGGATCTATATTTCCGCAGGCAGCGCCTGTGCAGCCCATAAACATACGGATTCTCCGACGCTGAAGGCGATTGGTTTGAGGCAGGAATCTATGGATGCGGCAGTTCGATTCAGCTTTTCCATTTATACTACGGAAGAAGAGATAGATAAGACTTTGGAGGTGCTGGCAGAGGTGCTGCCGAAGCTGCGAAGATATACCAGAAGATAATCAAGGTGAAGCGATGTGCTTCTTATAAGAAAGAGCAGGTTGTTATATGCTTCCTTTTCGCACGAATATAATTATTTTAATTATTGAATTTTTATGTACTGTTC
>CAMWKA010000090.1 GCA_947174725.1 uncultured Lachnospiraceae bacterium
GTATAATATATATTCGTGTGAAAATCAAATTATTTATTGTTATATTTTACATTAAATATCATGAATATATTTTTTATATCACATAATATTACATGAATATTTATTGAATGACAATATTAGGATCTCTATATTAGAATTTGAAATACTTGTATAGACAGCAAAACACCCGCTCCTGATTCAATACATCTTTGCTACATACTGCCTATCAGATACCACAGAATTGTATGAAGTCTATGGAGAAAAAACTTACTGCTGTTCCAATTTTACTGCTTTGATGGTTCAGCCGTCAGGACTATGGCGGACGGCGTTGAAATTTATCCAAATTGAAATGGAACCAGCAAGTTAAGAACAATTGCAAGAATAATTCCGATTGCTGTCATAATCATTGAACCTTTGATAGTATTACGTTTCAAAACTACTAATCCACAAATAAAGACTATCAGTTCTAAAACGGAACGCATCTCAAAATAAATCATACCATAAACAAACGTCATATTAAATAATACCGCAATTATCATTGCAGAAAGGACAAAAGACAATTTGCTTTTTCCTTTTGCATACCAACAGATAAATGCCAACAACGGAGAAATAGCGGTAAACCCAAACCAAATCATTGCATAGCTTCTTGGGAAAAATCCAGCCACAAATTTTGAATAAAGATAGTAGCTTGTCACCATTCCTACAAAAAATACAAACACATTTATTGCCGCTCTGATTGAAGAACTACTATAAATTGAAATACATATAGCAATCAGTACCCATATAGCAAAACGCCCCAAAAAATTATGAACATCTAATACTCTATCTATCGCCATAAGCACGCTTGGAAGTTCACCCTGACGGAAATCCAAAAATTTTGAAAAAGTCCCTAAAGCAATTCCTAAAAGTAATATCCCAAACGTATCAACAACCTGTCTGCTAACAGATCTTGGTTTTTCTTCACATCGTATAGTATTCAAAAAGGATTTCATTACGCTTTCCTCCCCAACGCCTGCTACGGATGATCAAAATTATATCCTTTGCCACAGCAGCATATGATCCTGAAACGTAGCCGCCAGCTTCCCTGTGTCTTTCAACCATGAAAGATAAGAACGCACTGTGCTGCCTACCAACACATACTGTTCAAAATTCATGGTAAGCCCATAGCCTATAAACACTTCCTGCAAAATTCTCTCAAAGCACATCGGCTCCTTGCAAATAGACAAAATCTTCTCCGCCACCTCATGCACCTTATCCCTGTTGCAACGGACAAGTTCCTTGATATCGGCAGATACTTCCGCATGGGCAGGAACAAACATTACGGCTTCCATTCCCTCTACCATATCCAGTGTTTCCAGATAAGCCCCTACATCATAAATGAAAGATACCGCATACTTCTCTAGGGTTTCCCTGCTGCTGATACAGTCCGCAAGGAACACCACTCCGTCCAGCATGCGAAAACCTACCATGTCAAAGAAATGCCCCGGCAGGGGGATTATCTCAATCTCCTTCGGAAAACCTTCATCTGAAAAATCAGTCACATCGCTTTCCTGCGCCATCAGAAATTTATGCCGCAAATCTTTACAGGGATAACCGCCGTAAAGGAAAGACGGTTCCAAGACAGGGTATTTTGTGAAAGCCGCCTCTATGCCGCCGGAATAAACCTCACATCCTGTCTGTCCCTGCAAGTAGCGGTTACCGCCGATATGGTCTGCGTTGGAATGGGTATTCAATATGGCCGTCAGATGCCATCCGTTCTTATCCAATATCTGCCTGACCTTCCGCCCCGCATCCTTGTCATTCCCGCTGTCAACCAGATAGACATGATCCTTGTCCGCAACATAGACACCTATCTTTGCCGGGCAGTTTATGTAATAGCATTTCTCACTAACCTGTACCAATTCATACATTTTTGTTTTCTCCTAATATTTGTTATTATACAGAAATAAAATTACAAAACTCGCTATTCCGGCAATCGGAGCAAGGAATGCTATCATACGGCGCGCCCTCAGATCATCTTTACACATCAATAACACCAATCTGTATATAAGGATTCCAAAGAATCCCCCTATGGTGTTTAAGATAATATCATCAATATCTCCAATGCCAAACTTAAAAATAACCTGAATGATTTCCACCAATGTACTCACAAGCATAATCAGCAAAGTGTTTTTCCATATCCCTTTATTCTTTCTAAATAAAGTGATGTAAACACCCAAAGGTACAAAAATAACAATATTCCCCACCAGATTACTTACGGCAAAGGCGTGCAAAACAATAGCACCGTCTTTGTTTGATACTAAGTCATTACCCGATAAAAAACTAACGATCCCTCGCAATGGAATGAAATTTATAGACCGTTCTAAATGCCGTGTTCTAAATAAGATCAAAATAAAAAGTGCAATATAAAAAACAAACACACCATACAATAAGAAGTTGATCAATATACCTTTTTTTCTCATATTTAACGCTTAACTTTTTCCTTTCTCCAAAGTTATGATAATTGCCAATCCCTTATATGATCCCATTAAATGATAATATCAGCAGAATACAGGTAATCACGATACCCCCCGCAAGCAGCCATAAACCAATTGGTTTCCTGCTCTGCATATTTTGAGAATCTGAGATATATCCTGCTTTGCGCAATGCCATTGTTATGGGTTTATAAAGCAGGAATGTGAACCCGGCGTTCAGTCCTGCTTTTAACAGATTAAACGGAAGAAACGCGGGAATCAGCAACTCTGCCACTGCTTCACGGGGATATCCCATATAAATAGGCGTTATCAGATAATTCCATAGCAGCATCACCACTACCATCATCAGGCTTCCCGCTACCAATCCTATCACGGCGCCGGATAGTGTCCTTTTCTTTTTATAGATAAAAGAAGCTGTGCAGGCAAAGGAACATGTTGATACGATGTTCATAATGAGCCCTATAGGTCCGTTCTCACTGATTGTCACCATTTCAATCAGCGACACGATCACAGATACGATAAAGGAAGTCATCGGTCCCCATATCAAGCCGCCCAGCGTGATAATGATATCTTTGGGGTCATATTTCAAAAATAGTACAACGGGGATCCGTCCAATCACTACCATTACATAAGCTATTGCGCAAAGCATAGCGGTGGTGGTTATCTTTTTTGTCTTGCTGTCCATATGTCATTCCTCCTAAAAATAAAAATCAGCACCTGAATAACCATATCTTTCAAGTGCCGGAAAATATAAATCAGTATCACGCAGCTATATAAAATAGCATCCTACTGCATCATATAATTTCATCTTCTTCCATCCAGACTATACTGTTGGTTTTGGAATCACACCAAATCCTGCGTTTTCACGCTCGCGGACTTTACCGCCAATCGGGAATCTCACCCTGCCCTGAAGATATATCACTATTCAGTTGTCAAGCTAGCAAGCCAGCAAGCTAGCTAGATAATTATACCACTTAAATCACCCATTTGCAATACTTTTGCAGCTTAAGAATTTTGCAACATTTGTTTATGATACTGCAACGTATACAAGTCGTAATACCGCCCCTTCCGGTGCAATAATTCCTGATGGCTGCCCTGCTCCACGATCTTGCCATGGGACAGCAGGATGATGTTGTCCGCATACTGAATGGTGGAAAGCCTGTGTGCTACGATCAGCATGGTTCCAATATTCTTCATTTTTTCTAAACTATCCTGAATCAACAGCTCCGTCTCCGTATCAATGTTAGCGGTTGCCTCATCCAGAATCATGACCGAAGGCCTATGGATAATGGTACGGGCAAAGGAAAGCAGCTGTCGCTGTCCGGCAGAAAAATTATTTCCCCGCTCCCGTACTATTTCATCCAGCCCATTTTCCAGTTTGCAGATAAAGGAATCCGCATTGACGTAACGGCAGGTCTCCCACACTTCCGCATCCTCCACATTCTCCTTGCGCAGCAGGATATTACTGCGGATATCGCCGGAAAACAGGAACACATCCTGAAGCATCTGGCCAAAATGCCGCCGCAGGGAGGATATCTTGATTTTCCGGATATCGATTCCGTCGATCAGTATCTGCCCCTTCTGAATATCATAATTGCGGCAGATCAGGCTGAGGATCGTAGTCTTCCCGGAACCGGTAGAACCAACAAACGCCACTGTCTGCCTCGGCTCCACATGAAATGACACTCCCTTCAGCACCCATTCATCGGGTTTATAGCAAAACCATACATCCCTAAATTCAATCTCTCCCTTCAACTCAGACAGTTCCATGGCATCGGGTTCATCCACGACCTCCGGCACCATGTCCAGAATGGTAAAGATCTTCTCTGCCGCGGCAAAGGAACGCTGCAGCATATCAAACTGCTCCGCCAGCGTCTGGATGGGATTAAAAAATCGGGAAATATACATGTAAAAGGATACCATGATGCTGCTGTCAATCACCTGTCCAAAATAATGGATATCCCTGATATAACCCTTTGCCCCAAAATAAAACAGACACAGGTTCGAAGAAATATAAAGCATGTAGACCATAGGCTGAAAAATTCCAAATACAAACATCCGATTCAATTTCGCCTTCTGCAGCTTCTGGCTGCGATCCACAAAATCATCCAGCTTCTGCTCCTCCCTGTTAAAAATCTGGGTAATCTTCATACCGGACAGATTTTCGGACAGATAAGTATTGATGTCTGTGGTGGCATCATTGACTCTGCGGTGTACCCGACGGGAAAACTTCCGGAAGATCACGGTAAACAACACTACAAAGGGCACAAAACACAGCACCATCAAGGTCAGTGCGTAGTTCAGCATCAGCATGGCGCCCAGTACCCCCACGATCACCATGGAGTTTTTCGCCAACGTCACCAGGATATTAGTGAACATATAGGAAATGGCATTGGGATCATTGGACACTCTGGTCACCAACTTTCCCACGGGGATGTTATTCAGCTGCTCGTGACTCAGGTTTTCAATATGGGTGAACACATCCAGCCGGATACGGGACAAGATCTTCTGACCCGTTTTCTGCAGGATCATCGCCTGACAATAAGTACAGAACATGGACACCACCAAGATTCCCGCATACAGTCCAACCATGGCATATAACCGGCTCAACTCAAAATCATTTTTAATAAGACCCTGAATCCGTCCTATGATCAGCGGAGAAACCAAATCGTATACGATGGAAAAGAGCATCACAAAAAACACCAGCACAAAGCTCCTCCAATAGGGTCTGGCATACTGCAGCAGGCGTCGGACGATCTCTCCGTCCGACATCTTCCGCTCCTTATCAGATTCATCCTTTACCTTCCGGAGCGCCGCGTAAGCCAGCAGGAATACAATCGAAAAAGCCCCGATGATAGCGCCCACAATCAATATCGGCAGATACTCACCCATTGTGCTCAGCTCCTTCCTCCTCCAGTTTCTGAAGATCCACCATCTTCCGGTATTCCGGACAGGTCTCATACAGTTCTTCGTGCGGTCCCGCCGCCACCAGCTCCCCATCCTCCAGAAAGAGGATCTTGTCCATCTTCTCAATGGTAGTAACCCTGTGGGCAATCAGGATCGTGGTCTTCCCCTGCCTGGCGGTACGCAGGTTTTCCAGGATCGCCGCCTCGGTCTTCGTGTCTACAGCGGACACGGAATCATCCAGGATAAGTATAGGAGCATCCTTCATCAACGCCCGGGCAATGGAGATCCGCTGCTTCTGACCGCCGGAGACCGTGACTCCCCGCTCGCCCAGAATGGTACTGTAGCCATTCTGGAACTCTTTGATATTGCTATGTACATCAGCAAGCCTTGCTGCCTGAACAACGGCTCTGCTATCACGCTCATCCACGCCAAAAGCAATGTTGTTCTCAATGGTATCGGAGAACAGGAAATTATCCTGAGGCACATAAGCGCAGCATGCTCTCAGGTCACGGATCTTTACATCATTTACATCCATGCCATCCACAAACAGGGTTTTGTCCGGAACATTATAAGTACGCAGGATCAGGTCTACCAGAGTCGTCTTGCCGGAGCCTGTCTTGCCCACCAGCCCCACGTTCTCTCCTGCCCTGATGGTAAAGGATATATTTTTCAGTACATCCATCTCGCCATCGGGATAACGGAACGTCAGATCACGGAACTCGATATCCCCCCGGACATGTTTCAGATCCTTAGCATCCTCCCGATCCGCCACAGCAATCTTCTCATCCAGCAGCTCTCCCAGACGGTTCAGTGATGCCTTGCCCCGGGATGTCATATCGATCAACTCGGAAACTGCCATGATAGGCCAAACCACAGCGGTGAAATAGCCGATAAACTCCACCATTTGACCGGCATTGAATCTGCCCCTGTACACCAGATATCCGCCGTAGCCCAAAATCACGCAGACGACACTCTCCACAAACAGTGTCACCATGATGCGCAGCAGTACAGAATACTTGGTATGTTCAATATTAGCAGTCTCATTCTCCTCATTCAGCTTCCGGAACGCCATCAGCTCCTTTGCTTCCTTGACAAAGGCTTTAATTACCGCAATACCCGAAAAACTCTCCTGAGAGAAATCCGAAAGTCTGGAGAAGGCTTCCTGTCTGATATCCCATTTTTTCATCATCTGTTTGCCGATCACTGTAGCTGCCACCAACAGAAAAACCATGGGGATCAGAGACAAAATCGTCAGTACCGAATCCATCTGCCACATGTTCATCACCGCCAGTACCACCAGCAGTAATGCATCAAAGAACATCATGACGCCCCAACCGAAACATTCCTGTACCGTATCCAGATCGTTGGTAAACAGACTCATCAGATCCCCAACCTTATTGATCTGGTAGTATTCCCGGCTCAAATCCTTCGCATGGTCAAACATACGGTTACGCAGATCAGCCTCTAATCGAACCGCAGCCCCGAAGAAACATACCCTCCATAAAAAGCGGCCGAAAACCATGGCCAGAATGATTCCCACCATGGGCATACAGATCCCGTCTAATAAAAAATCCATGTCAAATGCGGTCTGAACTCCATCCACGATGACGCTGCCACCGTTCATCCCATTGATGATCACGCGGTACAGCTTTGGAATCTCCAGCTGCAGATAGTCCACCATAACCAGAGCGATCAGCCCCAGAATCAGCCATCCCGCATACTTGAGGTAATATCGATTGATATGTTTGCCGAATATCATATATTTTCCTCTTTTAATATAACGCTCTTTTATAATAAAAAACATCAGACAAGGGAAAGCATATTGCTTTCCCTTGCAGAACTTATCTATAGACTCTTATTACA
>CAMWKA010000091.1 GCA_947174725.1 uncultured Lachnospiraceae bacterium
CACCTGAGAAGATATACAGACTGAATTGCCATGATGATATTTCATCAGAACCGTTTCGATCAGATTACCGTCCGCCAGCTGAAACAGGTATTTTCTTGTGCCGTCCTGTTTGGAAATCTGTTCCCTTACCATACGCAGTGCAGTAAAAGAATATTCCTGACCCAGCCTTTCCCGGAACGCTTTGGACAGATTGGTCATCTCCTCATAAGAACCGGCCAGCTTCCGATGCATCCATTCATAAAGCTGTATCGCATGAAACTCCTTCTCTCCCAAAGCCTTGATTTCTTCCTTTAACTCTTCTAAGGTCAAAGATTTGATATCCTTCAACATCCGTCCTGCTTTCTCCTAAATTTAGCTATAAAAAATCCGTCGCTTTGATGAGTACCCGGAAGCAGCTGGAGCTGGTTACTATTCTCCAGTATGCCTGCCTTCAGCGGCACAGCCTCCATAGGCAGCTGTTCCGGTATCCATGCCGCGTTTTTTTCATTTTCCTCTTCGCTGATGGTACAGGTACTATATAGCAGAATGCCGCCCGGCTTCAGATAGCGGTAAACCGTCCCCAGGATCTTTCTCTGGAGCGCAGCCAGGTCCCTGATCTGTTCTTCTGTCACACGATAACGGATATCCGCTTTATGTCCGATTACGCCAAGCCCCGAACATGGAAGATCCGCAATCACCACGTCTGCCTTTCCGAGCATCGACTCGTCCAAAACCGCGGCATCCCATATCTGAATTTTTATTCTGTCTTTTTCCAGCATGTCAGGATGCAGACGTATCGCATTATCCCGGATCAGATCCAATTTATATTCTGAAATATCTCGGGCGTCCACCACTCCGTTGATACCCGTTTTCTCCGCCGCATGCATCGCCTTACCGCCCGGCGCGGCGCAGACGTCGAGGACCAGATCCCCCTCCCGGATACCGGCAAGCTCTACTGCCAGCATGGAACTGATATCCTGTACGGCAAACAACCCTTCTTCATACCCGTAAATCCTTGCAACCCCGTCCACATGTTCCAGACGGTAAGCATAAGGCAGATACGGATGCTCACTGATACAATATCCCTGAAGCGCCGCCTTTTCTTTCCATTGCTCCTGCCGCCCCTTCGGCAGCGTCTCCTTCAGTCGGATGGTAAGCGGCAACGGCTTTTGAAACTCTGCCAGCATCTTTTCCACGGTTTCCACGTCATACCGTTCGGACCACATATGTACCAGCCATACCGGCATGGAATATCTGACAGAGAAATATTGCTCCATGTTCTCTTTGGAGGGCCAGACGATCTGATCCTTCTCCCGGCTGACCGTCCTTAGAACCCCATTCACAAATCCTTTTAACCCTTGGAGACCCTTGCTGACCGCGAGATTGACCGCTTCATTGCAAGCCGCGGAATCCGGCACCGTTTCCATATAAAGGATCTGATATATCCCCATCCGCAGGATATTTAATATGACCGGCTTCATCTTTCCAACACTTGTCCGGGAATACTGACCGATCACATAATCCAGCGTGATCTTTCGTTCCACACAGCCTTCCGCCAGACGTTTGATAAAAGATTTATCCCGGCCATCCATATAATCATATTTATTTAATACATCCCTGATCAGAAGATTATCCTTGATGGGCGCAGCCACCTCCCTTTCCGGCAGAAGCTCCATTAATATCTCCAAAACGATCGACCGGGTCTTTGTCGCTTTTTTTCCGCCCATCCGCGCCCTCCCCTTCGTCATAAAATGACTACGTCAAATGACTACGTCAAATGACTACGTCATTACTTATTTTCGTCTTCTTCCGTAAAGCGCCATCAGACGAAGCAGCTGCAGAACGGCGATTGCCGCAGATGCCACATAGGTCATGGCTGCTGCCCGCAATACCTTTTTACAGTCCCCGGCTTCCGTGGAAGACAGGATTCCATAAGATTCCGTCAGCTTTATAGCGCGTCGGGAAGCGTCAAATTCCACAGGAAGCGTTATTACCTGAAATAATACGGCAAAGGAAAATACAAAGATCCCTACATTGATCAGAAACTGGTTATAGCTGAATATCGTACCCGCTATGATCAGCCAGATCCACACCTTAGAACCGATATTTGCTACCGGAAGGATCAGCGAACGCAGCGTCAATGGCAAATACTGCTCCTGATGCTGTATTGCATGACCGCACTCATGAGCCGCCACTCCCACTGCCGCAACAGAACTCATACCATAAACCTCCTCAGAGAGGCACAATTTCTTATTGATCGGATCATAATGATCCGTCAGCTTCCCGGCAACCTGACATACCACAACATCCGTGATCCCAGCTGCCTGCAGCATCCTTCTTGCAGTATCTTCCCCTGTCATCCCTGACATGCTTAGAGTCCTGCTATATTTATTAAATACAGCGTTGACGCGTGCTGACGCCCCCAAAGATACCACGCCCATGATAAGAATTAAAAGATACAATAAATCTGATAAATACATATTGATTCTCCCTTCTTTCCTCTATAAATTATTTTATTCTTAACTGTATCACTACCACTTACTATTCCAGTCTGCTTCCTTCTTCCATATGATACCCCAGCAGGAAATCCTTCACAGCCATCCGTTTCTTTCCTTCCAATTGCAGTTCCATGATCCTGATCACCCCTTCTCCGCAGGCAATGGAAACGCTTTCTTTCTCTACAGCAAGGATCGTTCCCGGCGCATGAGCATGAACCGACTGGTTCCACTGCGCCTTCCAGATCTTCAATGTCTTTCCGTTCCACATAGTATAAGCGCTTGGCCAGGAATTCATTCCCCGGATCTGCTGTTCTATCTGCTTCGACGTTCTGCTCCAATCGATCCGTCCGTCCTCCTTTTTCAGCATCCTTGCATAGGTGCTTAAGGAAGCGTCCTGTTTTCTTTTTACCACATCACCCCGCCAGATTCCATCCAGCGTTTCCACAAGAAGCTCAGCACCAAGAACGGAAAGCTTTTCAAACAGGCTTTCCCCTGTTTCCTCCTGCGCAATCAGAATCTCCTTTTGCGTAAGGATATCTCCCGTATCCAGCCCCTCATCCATCTGCATGATAGTAACACCCGTCTTATCCTCTCCATTGATGACTGCCCACTGGATAGGCGCTGCCCCCCGGTACTTGGGAAGCAGCGAGGCATGGATATTCACACAGCCATACCGCGGCATTTCCAGAATTTCTTTGGAAAGTATCTGTCCAAAAGCTGCCGCCACAAAAATATCCGCATGATAAGACTTTAACTGCTCCACTGCCTCCGGCGCTTTGATCTTTACCGGCTGAAACACCGGAATACCATGTTTCAACGCACATTCCTTGACCGGAGAAAACAGGACTTCCTTTCCCCTGCCGCGCTGTCTGTCCGGCTGCGTCACGACTGCTATGATTTTATGCCCGGCTTCAATCAGTTTTTCCAATGCCGGCACCGCAAAATCCGGCGTCCCCATATATACGATATCCATTCCCGACCTCCCTGCATACTACATATCTGCTGCGACTCCTCCGCCGCTTATTTTTACTCTTCTTCACCGGAAGGATTATCCTCCAGTCCTTCCTCTACCCGTTCCACGTACAGATGACCATCCAGATGTTCCAGTTCATGGCAGATCGCCCTTGCCAGAAGCTCGCTGCCTTCTATTTCGATCTCCTGCATGTCCTCATTCATCGCAGCCACTTTGACATAATTAGGTCTGGTAACAATACCCCTTTTACCGGGGACGCTCAGACATCCTTCGTAATCCCTCTGCTCGCCGCTGCTTTCAATGATCTTCGGATTGATCAGTACGATCGGATCCTCGCCTGTCACATCAATCACCGCGATCCGTTTCAAGACGCCAACCTGCGGTGCCGCCAGCCCTACACCGTTAGCGTCGTACATGGTCTCCAGCATGTCCATGATCAATTCTTTGGTCCGTTCATTTACTTCCTTTACTTCCCGGCACACTTTTTCAAGTACGTCATCCCCCATTACCCTGATATTCCTGATAGCCATAATGTAACTTCCTTTCCTTTCATTATCGATATTATATTTAGGTAATTGCGAAACTCTGGCAAAATTCTTTTCTATTGTGCATCATTGACAATTCAGCGCCTGCTTATGAATTTGTCAATGCTGCACAATAAAATTTTAACTATTAAGAGTTTCGCAATTCTGTCTATGAGGGTTACATAACCTGAAGTTTGAATATCTATGTTTCAAAAATGATTTCATTTATGATGCTTTTGAAACATAGATATTCAAACGAAGAGTTATGTAAACCGGACTTAACTCTTTCGCAATTACCTATCGATATTATATAGGTATATCCAGTATCTAAAACAGATTCATTGGATCAAAATCAAACTGCAGCATCTGACTTCCCTGTTCCATAGCCTTCGTCATTCCCTCGATCCGGTCCTTGCACGCAATCAGGAACTGCTTACTCTCATGTTTGATATACAATACGGTCCGATGGATATCATTGATCCTGGCAACCGCTGCTGGTGCCGGACCGATGATCTGCGTATGTTCCTTTTCCCGACGTTCTGATAACAGTTCCGATAATTCCCCTGCGACCCGCTCCGCCAGCGCCATTCCATCCGCTTCCTCTTTCGCAAAGATCTGTACTGCCAGCATATGCTGCGCCGGCGGGTATCCTGCCAGACGACGGTACAGGATCTCTTCCTGATAAAAACTGAGATAATCCTGCTTTGCGGCGTTGACGATGCCGTAATTGTCCGGCTGATATGTCTGGATGACCACCTCGCCCTTTTTATCTCCTCTGCCTGCTCTGCCTGCCGCCTGAGTCAGCAGCTGGAATGTCCTTTCCGCCGCTCTGTAATCTCCTACGCTTAATGACAGATCCGCAGCAATCGCTCCAACCAATGTCGTATTGGGAAAATCATGTCCCTTGACGATCATCTGCGTACCGATCAGAACATCCGCCTCATGTGCCGCAAAGGAAGACAGGATCTTTTCATAATCCTCCTTCTTTCGGGTCGTATCCGCATCCATGCGAAGCACCCTGACAGAAGGATACCATTTTTTTAATTCTTCTTCAATACGCTGCGTTCCTGCCCGAAAACCCGCAATATAGGGCGAACCGCATTCCGGACATTCCATGAGCATATCCGTCTGATATCCGCAATAATGGCATATCAGCTTCTGTTCCTTTTTCTGATACATGCCATCCCCATGATGCTGCGACAGGGAAACATCGCAATGAGGACATTTTACCACATAACCACACTCTCTGCACGATACAAATCCGGCATAGCCGCGGCGGTTGATAAAGAGCATGATCTGTTCTTCCCGAAGCAGCCGTTCCAGCATCAACTCCTTTAATTTCCGGGAAAAGAAACTTTTATTGCCTTCTTTCAGTTCCTTCCTCATATCCGCAATATGTACCCGCGGAAGGACTGCGTTCTGCGGACGGTATTTCAGTTCATATAAGCGATATTCCCCCTTTAGCGCTCTGTAATAGGATTCCAAAGACGGCGTCGCCGAGCCCAGCACCAGCGCAGCATGATCTCTTTTCGCAATATATTCAGCCACTTCCCTTGCATGGTACTTGGGCATTTTCTCACTTTTATAGCTGTTTTCATGTTCTTCATCGATCACGATCAGTCCCAACTGCATAAACGGGGTAAATAAAGCAGACCTGGGACCAATCATTACATCCAGTTGTCCTGTTCTGGCACGTTCATACTGATCATAGCGCTCCCCATCGGACAGTCTGGAATGAAGCACGGAAACCCTGTCGCCAAACCTTGCATAAAACCGCATCAGCGTTTGAAATGTCAATGCGATCTCCGGAATCAGCACGATTGCCTGTTTTCCCATGGAGATATTTTTCTCGATCAATTCCATGTACACTTCCGTCTTACCGCTTCCCGTGATCCCATGTAGCAGGGATACGCCCGGTTCCGCCTCCTCCATACTCTTCAGGATGCCGTCCACAGCCTGCTGCTGTTCCCCGGAAAGTACCGGCTTTTCAACCTTCCGGTCGCTTCTCATCGAAGGATTACGATACTCCCGTGTCGTTACGATCTGAAGTACGCCCTGTTTTTCTAAGGAATGGATCGTCGAAGAAGCCACATTCATCTTGCCGGTTACCAACTGATAAGGCAGCTCCTTGACGGATAAAAACTCCTGCAAAAGCCTTCGTCTTGCAATCTGTCGGCAGGGATGACATTTTGCGATCAACCCTGCCAATATCTCATCTTCAACAATACACTGTAAACATTTATACTGCTGCTCCTTGATCTTCTTTTTCACCGGCAGGACAGTCTTCATTGCCGTGATCATGGTAGAACCGTAATTGTTCTTCATCCAGTAAGCCAGCTGCAATGTCTTCGCTTCCATGCTGACCGCCTTTTCATTGATGGAAACGATTTCTTTGATACGGGATTCCTCCCATTGGGATTCATCCGTCAGTTCCATGATATACGCTTTTCTTTTACTATTTCCCTTGCCAAACGGTACGATCACCTCATCTCCCACCTTCGCGGTCTGTCCAAGATGTTCCGGAAGCCGGTATTGAAACAGCCGGTCTACCTTTTCATGGGAGATATCTACTATCACATTAGCATATTTCTTTCTATTCATCACTTTATCCACATCATACCATATCATCCGACCGGAGGTTCTACACACTTTCCTCCAGGACTTCCCGGATCAGCTCCCTTTCATCCATCGGATATTTTATTCCTTTGATTTCCTGATAATCCTCATGTCCCTTACCCGCCAGAATGATAAGATCTCCCGGAAGCCCGTGACGGATCACATGGGCGATCGCTTCCTTCCTGTCCGGGATCGTAATGTACTCCCCATCCGTTTTTTCGATTCCTGTCACGATATCCGCTATAATATCCAGCGGCTCCTCCATTCGGGGATTATCGGATGTGATCACGGTCAGATCCGCCAGACGGCCGCTGACCTCTCCCATCTCAAACCGGCGAAGTTTGGAACGGTTCCCGCCACATCCAAACATACAGACCAGCCGCTTCGGTTCATATTCCCGCAGTGTCTCCAGCAGGCTTTTTAACGCCATGGCATTGTGCGCGTAGTCAATCATCAAAATAAACTGATCCGATACCGGAATCATCTCGATCCTTCCCTTGACCTGCGCCTGCAGCAGTGCCGCCCGGATCCCGTCCTCGGAAACCTTAAAATGCCTGCAGATCGCCAGTGCCGTCAGGGCATTGTAACCACTGAATTTCCCCGGAAA
>CAMWKA010000092.1 GCA_947174725.1 uncultured Lachnospiraceae bacterium
ACTATCCACTGTGCTACACCAACTGATATTTGTGTCGGACTTATCCGTTTTCCTAACACATCATATCAAACATTTCCTTTATTTGCAAGTCATCTTCCTTTTTTAATGCAAATTTTGAAAAGGATTTAACTGTTCTTTATCCAAAAATCCAGATATTTTCTTCTTTTTTCTTCGTCCGGCAGCATACCCGTATATAACTGTATCAAAACGTCTTTCACTTCTTCTGCCGATGGCAATACTAATGGTACTGCCATTGACGGGACAAAAGTCATATTTTCCTGCTGTCCGGATAAAATCAGATTCGTGTAATGCGCCCCAAATATTCTGCTCTCTACACCGGTATCGACCGCGCCATTTCTCTGATAAAACTGCAGTCTCCGGGCTGCCATCCTCCTGTCTGGCGCGTCATCAGGATATTCACTCTCGATCATCAGTTTTCTATCTTGATAATATGTCATCAGTTCCTTTAAGATCCGGCCTCCGTATCCCTGGTTTCTTTTCTCGGAAAAAGTACCCAGATAGTCCAATAATCCATATGAGATCCCTTTGGGTAAAAGAACAAGGGCGTAACCTACCGGTTCCTGATCACATACAAGCAGACTTTCATAGATTCCCTGCTCCATCATATCGATAATATTGTGCAACGGCTTTAATTCCATCGGCGGAAAATCCTTTGTCATCCGCGTTTCATATATTTCCGTGATTTCCTTCTCATTCATTTTCCGAAAAATAACTGACATAATAATCACCATACTCCCTCTAAAAGATTATATGTAATTATACAATTTAAGTTACAGCATATCGTCCAAATGGCAATCTGAAATTTAGCGGCACAATTCTTCCAGCAATCCGTTGACCAAAGGGAGCTGATCTTCTTCCATACCGGAATAATTGATGACCAGCGTATGGGTATCCGTTGTTTTTCCGAATCCTTCCAAGCCATTTCTGATATAGCACTCAGACAGCGTCAGCACCCGATAACCCATCGCCATAGCTTTCTCCACAATCTGCCGGTCTGTCAGGGAAGTCTCAAGTTTCAACAGAAAATGAAGTCCCGCTTCTTCCTCGGCAATCTCCACTTTCGATGCGACAGGACCATTTTTAATACTCTCGATCAGACGTCTTTGTAAGTTCTTATAATAAGTACGCATACGGTTGATATGCTTTTCAAAATATCCCTCTTCAATAAATCCTGCCAGCGTAAACTGATCGAACGTAGATACCGTACAAGAATAAAATCCAAGTTTCTCATGAAATTTTTCAGCCAAATACGGCGGCAGGATCATATAACTGATCCTAATCGTCGAAGAAAGACTCTTGGAAAATGTATTCATATAGATCACCTTCCCCTGCATATCAATACTTTGCAGCATGGGAATGGATCTGCCAACCATACGAAACTCCGAATCAAAATCATCCTCAATGATATAACGTCTCTCAGACGCCGCCGCCCAATTTAGCAGCTCGTACCGCCGTCCGATCTGCGTGACGATTCCCGTTGGAAAATGATGCGCCGGAGTAATATGCAGCACATCCGTATCGGATTTCAAAAGCTGTTCCATACTAACGCCCTTCTCATCCATTGAAATCGCTCTGCAGATGACATGATGGCTCTGATAGATCTGATAAAGCTTTTTATAGCCGGGATTTTCAATTGCATAGATCTTATCATAGCCAAGTAACTGGATCAACAGACTGTATAGATACTCCGTCCCAGCGCCGATGATGACCTGTGAGGGATCGACTTTCATCCCCCGAAAGGCTGACAAATGCCGACAAATCGCAGCCCGCAGTTCATATACGCCATTGGTTGGAGAAGGCGTCATCAACGCGTGCGGATCCCGCGCCATGGTCTCTTTGCTCATCCTTGCCCAGACAGAAAACGGAAAATGATCCGGATGGTTCCGATTGCTTGCAAAATCTGCTAATATCGTGGGACTACCGTTTCTGAGGGATATTGTCCCATCTTTCCTACCCGAAGTTTTTTCTCTATAAGACGACCGCCCCTTTTCCACTTCTGACATCTCCTGATACCTCATTCTTACAGCATCCGGAATTTCCTGTACAAAAAAACCTTTTTTCGGAATAGAGTAGATATACCCTTCCGCCAGCAGCTGCGCGTATGCATTTTCCACCGTAATCACACTGATCCCAAGATTTTTCGCAAAGCTTCTTTTAGAAGGCAGACGGTCATTTTCTTTCAAATTTCCTGCTACAATATCATTTTTCAGGCAATGATATAAATGCTGGTACAATGTTTCAGATCCGATATCCGTAAATGAATAGGTAATCATAGTCAGCCTCTCTTTTACGCTGCATTTTGTACATTCATGTAATAACAAAAAACAAGCTATTATGATCCATCTGACCTTATTAAAAATATATAAATTGGATATATATATATGTTCAGACTGGTTTTATAATACAATTTATCTTATAAAAAGGCAATACAATATTTATTTTAAGAAAGGATCAAAATTAATGGATCACAAAATTTTAACCATTCAGGATATTTCCTGTGTCGGACAGTGCTCCTTAACTGTTGCGCTTCCCATCTTATCTGCCTGCGGTCTGGAAACAGCTATTCTTCCTTCCGCAGTGTTGTCAACGCATACTATGTTTCAGGATTTTACCTTTCGGGATCTGACAGAAGATATGCCGGAAATTTTAAAACATTGGCAAAAAGAGAAATTTACATTTGATGCCATTTATACGGGGTATCTTGGAAGCAGCCGGCAGATCGGATATGTCAAAAATATCTTTCACTCTGTTGCCTCTAAAGACTGCAGCCTGATCGTTGATCCCGCCATGGCGGACAATGGTAAACTCTATCCGGGATTTGACGAAGCGTTTGCCGCAGAGATGGCCGGTCTTTGCAAAGAAGCAGATTATATTCTGCCCAATCTGACAGAAAGCTGCTTTATGACAAATACGGAATATAAGGAAACTTATGATGAATCGTACATTGACTATGTTCTGGAACATCTTAGAAAACTAACGGAAGCTACCATCATCTTAACCGGTGTTTCTTATACTGCAGACACCACCGGCGTTGTCGTTGCCACTAAAAATACGAAAGAATATTATAAGCACCGCAAATCCCCACACAGCAGCCACGGTACGGGCGATGTCTATTCTTCCGCATTTACGGGCGCTTTCATGAAGGGACACACCCCCTATGAAGCTGCTAAGATTGCCGCCGACTATACCTTAGCATGTATAGAATATACGGCAAAAGATCCTGATCATTGGTATGGAGTCAAATTTGAGCCGTTGTTAGGCGACCTGCTGCGTTCACTATAAAGAAACTCCTTAAAAATCGCTGGAAGCAGTTATGCTTGCAGCGATTTGTAATTTAGTCCTCTCCCACCAGATGTACGACTTTATACGCATGCTCTGTTGCGGGCAAAAATGTTTTTATAATATCGCTTGTCCTGATTTTCAGGCTGGATGTGCATACGCAGGGATGGCATCCGAGATATTCTCCTTCCAACACATCCTCATCGATCAGTAGCTGAACCACATGATCCTTGTCATTCATAAGCCCCATGATGCTGACCGCCCCCGGTTCAATATCAAGATATTTCAGCATATCCTCCGGGTCTGCAAAAGACAGCCTTGCGGAATTGATTTGACTCGAAAGCTCCTTGGTCTTAAATTTTTTATCTCCCGGCATCATAAGCAGATAAAAGTTTGTTTTTTTCCTGTTGCAAAGAAAGAGATTCTTGCAGATCAGCACGCCAAGAATCGCATCGATCTCATTACAGGCTTCCATATTATCTGCCGGCTCGTGATCAGTTCTTTTATATTCTATTCCGAGGTTATCAAGAAAATCATAGGTCCTGACTTCCCTTGGAAGCCGGCCTTCTATATTTTCAGGTCTTCCATTAAAAAGTTCCATTATTTCACCGCTTCCCGTATCGCCGCCAGAAAATCATCATAGGAATCAAATGCCGGCAGCTGCGGATAATCCGCTTTGATCTGTTCGGTACTTCGGAATAAAAAACCAGCCTTGCTTGCAAGGATCATACCGAGATCATTATGGCTGTCGCCTCCGGCAATAGTATCGTATCCAATCGACTGTAATGCCTTTACAGTTGTCAACTTAGACTTCTCGCAACGCATCTTAAATCCTGTGATCTCTCCATTTTCCGCAACTTCCAAAGAATTGCAGAAGATGGTAGGATAACCCAGCTTCTTCATCAACGGTCCCGCAAATTGGGAAAAGGTATCGCTGATAATAATGACCTGACAAAAGGAACGCAGCTCATCCAGAAATTCTTTCGCGCCGGGCAGCGGATCGATCTTTGCGATTGTATCCTGAATCTCCTTCAGTCCTAGTCCATGTTCTTTCAAAATACCAATCCTGAATTTCATCAATTTATCGTAATCCGGCTCATCTCTTGTCGTCCGTTCTAATTCCGGTATCCCACATTCTTTTGCAAAGGCAATCCAGATTTCCGGTACCAATACTCCTTCAAGATCCAAACATACAATATCCATTCTTTTTCGCTCCCTTCATAATGCTGTCCCAATTTATCTTACAACCAGTATACTTTATCAGACATTTTATTTTTCTCTGATACCCATACAGCAGCTTTGCTAATCTTCATTTATTTTCAATAACCGTTCGCCGCCGTCAAAGCTTATGTTTTCTTCCTTTGCCCCCAGTACGGCATGCTGACCTGCATGAATATTAATAACATAAGTAGCATGCCTTCCTTTTATGATGGCCGTCTTTTCCATCGATCCGATTCCGGATACCAGACTTCCCTCACTGGTCAGTTCCAAACGGCTTTCCTCCGTCAGAATATACAATTCCCCACCGGCATTTCCAATCAACCGGACTTTTTGACCATTGATCTTTACAATCACCTTACTTGTGGAAATATGTATTACTCCTCCGGTTTTCTCGGTACTTCCGATACCACATAGATTGTTTCCGGAACCTATAATATCCAATCTGGAAGATGCAATCCGAATATTTTGGTCGCCGTTCAGACAACCGATTCCGATTCCCTTTGCAACATTAGTTTCTACTTCTAACCGGCAGTTTCCAATATCTATCGGCATGGCACCTTCCACACAGCCGATTCCAATGATATTTTCACAGGCGCCGCCAATCGTTATACTGCCTCCGGCAATCTTTACACCGTCGCCCGAACGGTGGATCCCTCCGTCGATTCCGATACAGCGGGCGCCCTCGATCCATATCTTCAATGCGCCGCTGGAAGCAAATACGATAGAACCTACTCCTGCATTCAGTCCGTTGCCGATTCCGTAACAGGTGACGCCTTTTGCACGAACCGAAAGATTTCCGCTGCCTTCTATATGAAGACTGCTGCCCTCCGGTACGCGGATTCCTACTTCGTTAAGCTCATTGTCCCCTTCCAGAACGATCGTAAGATGTGCGTCTTCTCCGATATCTATACATGGCTGGGCAAGCAGACTTTCCAGCCGCACATTTTTCAGCGTCAGTCGGCATGTGCTTCCATCCTTGATTTTAATGGTCACCCCTGCAACATATTCCGGATTGCCCACTAAAGTCAGATCCCCCTGTGAAAGCAGAATACCGGTATATTGTTCCAGCGCAAGCCGTACCAGAGGAAGTTCCTTTTCCGAAGTCACCATAAAGATCTTCCGCTCTGCCTTCCCCGCTGTATCAAGATTTACACTGACAATCTCATTTTTGATCTCCGGATCGATCTCCTGAAGAACCTCCAAAGAAGGTTTTGCCGTATAATATCCCTGGATCAGATCAGCACCCATATGGATCACCGCCCGCAACTCGCCTGCCGTTTCTACACCTTCCGCCAGTATATGGAAGCCATTGTCATGACCAAATTCTATAATACTTTTAACAAAATGCTGTTTCTTCGGATCCTCCTGAATATTGGTGATCAAAAGCCGGTCAATTTTCACGCAGTTAGGCAGATACCTCAGCAGACTGGAAGTATTGGAATATCCCGTACCATAATCGTCGATGGCAATACCAAAACCATCGTCCGCACTTCTCTGTAGCATCGTTTCCAGTCCCGAATCGTCCAATTCCGTCTGTTCCGTAATTTCCACAACTACCTGTTTCAGCAAACCTGCATATTTACGGCGTAGCTGTTGAAAGTCCGCATCGTCTAACTGATAACCCGGAATACTGTTAATAAATATTTTCTTATCTTCAAATAAATTGATCTTCTCACTGACCTCTTTAAATACATTAAAGAATGTCGCCCGTTCTATGTCATACAGCCGGTGTCCCTTCGTGGCATATTTCAAGACAATAAAAGGAGAAACCGGTCCGTCCAGCTCCGCCCGCATCAACGCTTCATATGCATAGATATCTCCCGTCTTAGCGTCAACAATTGGTTGGAAAGCATATCGAAAACGATTTTCGTCTAAAATGGTATTTACCATCTTTTCCTCTGCAGGATTGTAGTTTTCCTCAGCTCCGCCCTCCGTCGCCTGATAACCCCGGCGGTTATTTTTATCAATTCTTTTATTGGCAAATGCACTATCTAAAACAGCCTGCATCTTCATGTCCGGCTCCGGCACTACCGCAGTATAGCTGTAATTAACCTCCAGACTGTATTCCTTTTCCGATACCCGGTTATAATTTTCGATTCTTCCCACAATTGCATGGATCAGGCTTTCAAAAATCTGATCTTCCCCACCCGTCGCCACATGCATGGCAACAACAAACTCATCGCTTCCCAGATGCGCGCAGATCTCATGTTCAGAAAGACAGTCGTCTATAATCGTTGCCAATGTCTGAATGGCAACATCTCCTTCGGAATGACCGTAGATATCATTGATATTTCCCAGTCTGTCAATATCGACACTGACCAGCATGATTTGTTCTCCGGAATCTATGTACTGCTCTTTCCATTGTTCCAGCTGCTCCATAAAGCCCTGTTGATTGTACATTCCGGTAATCAGATCACGTTTAAGAAGATGACTCGTATCCAAATTCACCTGCGCTTTCGGAAGTCTGGCAATTTCCATCCGCAAACGGGTCCAGCTTTCTCCCATGATCTGACATGTCTCTGATGTTTCCTCTGCCTCTTTAAACCCTAAAGCCTTATAACAAAAATATGCCGATTCATTATTTTCAAATACGTTAAGGGAAACTTTTGTCACCCGCAGGATTTCAAATGCATAACGAAGCGCAAGGCTTAACATTTCTTTTCCGT
>CAMWKA010000093.1 GCA_947174725.1 uncultured Lachnospiraceae bacterium
CTTCAATGACAACATTATTACCATCCTGATATGCATCCAGGAAAATGGAACCAACAGGCGATTTCCCTCTTGCAATTCTTGTTTCCGTAGACTCCAAACCATGATCAGCGGAATTACGAAGCAGATGCATCAGCGGGTCGCCGATCTCATCCACCACAGTTCGGTCTAACTCCGTCTCTTCACCGGTCATGTACAGTTCCATCTGCTTATTCAGCTTCTTGGAAAGGTCCCTGATCATACGCGGGAATTTATTCAGTACGCTCTCAATAGGCACCATCCTGACTTTCATAACGGACTCATGCAGATTTGTCGTAACACTTTCCAGATATTCGATCTGCTCATTAAATCCTGTGTTCTGATCCGTTCCTGTGGCACTGCTGACCAGAGAGTTTTTAGCAATGATCAACTCGCTGACAAGATTCATCAGCACATCCAGCTTTTCAATATCAACACGGACGGTACGGTTCATCTGCTGCTTTGTCGCAGCCTTTTTCTCAGGCTGCTTTACCGCCGGTTTCTCGGCTGTCTTCGGCGATTCGCTTTTTTTCAGGACCTCCGGCTGTGTTGTCTGTGCCACCGCAGGCACGGTTGTCTCCGGTTCTTCCGGTTTTGGTTCCTCTTCCAGAACATAGATATCGCCCATTGCATCCGCAATCTCCGACACCTTCTTCACAGCGTCAAGCAATTCATCCAGCTGATGTTCCGAAGCAACAATCAAAGAGAAATCCAGTTCAAATTTCTCATCTTCAATATCCTGCGACGAAGGCTGCGTAGTGATGACCTCTCCGCTCTCTTCAATCGCCTTAAATACCAAAAAAGCTCTTGCCGCTTTTAAAAGGCATGCCTCCTGCACAATGACAGTAATACCATAAATATTCTTTCCCTTTTCCTTGGCATCCTTGATCTGCTGCCGATCCTCCGGCTTAAATTCAACATTCATCCAATGAGTATTCAGCGCGGGAGCTTCCTTGGCAGGGACTTCCTCTGTTTGGACATCCTCTTTCTTCTCCTCCCCGCCTTTGTCGTTCAAAATACGGTTCAGCTCTTTGATCAGGGGTTCGTTGTCATTGTCTCCCTCATCAGCGCTTTCCTGAATAATGGAAAGATACTCTTCCAATGCGTCCAGACATTGGAACAGTGTGTCGATCATCGGCGCATTGACCTTAATATTGCCGGTTCTTACTTCGGAAAATACATTTTCCATATCATGGGTAAGGGTCTGCATACGCTTATATCCCATCGTCCCAGCCATTCCTTTCAAGGAATGTGCCGCCCGGAAAATCTCATTGATCGTGTCCATGTTTTCCGAATCCTGTTCCAGCGCAAGAATCTGGGTATTCAAATTCTGCAAATGCTCCTTGGTCTCATCAAGGAAAATGTCAAGATACTGGCTTACGTCCATCTTTTCTCACTCCCACTCTTAATATTATTTCTTGTGCAATCTGATCCAGAGGCACAATTTTATCCGCTTTTTTCGCTTCGATAATACTTCTCGGCATGCCGTATACGGTACAAGTCTCACTACTTTGCGCAATCACAAAAATCTTTTTCTTTTTTTCGAGATGAATGATTCCCTCCGTCGCGTCGCATCCCATCCCGGTCATCACTACACAGACAACTTCATCAAAATGGCTGTCAACAAGCGATTCAAACAAATAATCGGAACAAGG
The DNA here is from genome assembly GCA_947174725.1 of uncultured Lachnospiraceae bacterium. GTDB lineage: Bacteria > Bacillota > Clostridia > Lachnospirales > Lachnospiraceae > NK4A136. Next base: position 1,671 of record CAMWKA010000093.1, read on the forward strand.
CTTTACTCCCTGCCTGTTGGGCTGATCGGAATAATAGAATGTCCCCAAGTCCAGATTTGCCTTATAATTCAGATGCAGTCCGCCCTGTGCAATATAAACACATCCTTTTCTGATCGGTTCATATTCCATAGCTTCCTTTACTTCGATCCTGCTGAGCTGATTCAATCTTTTTGCCAAATCCTTTGTGAATCCCGTCAACATATGCTGTACCAGAATCACCGGTGCATCCAGATCCACAGGCAGTTTTGGAATCACATGCTGCAGCGCCTTAGGTCCTCCTGTCGAAACCGCTATCGCAACTATCTTATTCATAATAACACCACATCACATATATTCCCAACACATACTCTTATATAGTTCTTTTATATGGTATTATATCACAGTTCACACTTCTCATGGGTGCAAAGTAACATTTATGCAAAATATTTTTTCACAAAATTTTGCAACTGTATTTATACAACATTCACAACCCAAAAAGAAAGAGACCGGACAGATCTTCACCTGTTCCGGTCGTTTTATCCTTCATTATCTTCTGCGCCTCATCTTGCGTTCTTCCTCAAAAATAAAATGTATGATCGACTCCCGTTCCCTGTTATCCAGATGCCTGAACTCCCCTCGGTACTCCACATTCTTCGTTTGATTTCCTACAGGCTGGCTGCTCAATATCTTCACCACACAGCTGTATGTTCTCTGTTGATCGCCATCCTTGAGAAGAAACCTGCAGTATACCAGCTTCCCCTTTTCATAAGCTGTCGGCGTCACAAAACGGATGCCACCTCCGCTGATATCAACGATCACGCTTTTATCCTCCGGCTGCTCAAAAAGGTCACTGTCCTTGGTCATTTCATACCGCTCCGCTTCCTCATCGGTAAGCTGTCTCGTATTCATGCCGATGACGCAGGAATACCGGTAATACTCCCGCCGCTGCTGTTTCTTCAGCTCTGAAGTAAGCTCCAGAGAAGCAACCACAAACTGTTCCTCCTTGTACCGCTCAATCACACGCGCCTCACAGGTATAGATCCCCTTCCTGCCATAGAAAAATAACTGGAACTCCGTATCCACTTCCAGAAGCAATAGCTTCGTCTTTTCCATGGGCATCAAAACATCCACGCGGTTCTCGTCCGGAATGTCATAAATTTTTGTAATATAATACTTCTTTTCCTCTTCGGATTCCTCTTCTTCAAATGCCGGAATCATTTCCAAATCTACCCGTTCTCCGGGTTTTAATATTTCATCTGCTCTGATTTCACTCATTATTCTTTTTGCTGGCAATAATATGCGAAAAAAACGCTGCCATTCCTCTCTTCTTTATTTTACCGCTCTGTTCTATATTCATCAGACGGTTTGCTATCTCTTCATACGCCTTTGCAGAACGGGCATTGGGATGCGCCAGGGAAACCGGCATCTGCTGCATGACCGCCGTACTAAGCATCTTATCATAAGGTATCGCACCAAGGTACTCGATCGGCAGAGACAGGTATCTCGTGACGACCGTATTCAACTTATTAAACAAGGAATCTGCTTCATCTTCACCGCTCACACGGTTCGCGATAACCTTGATGGAAGAGTTCTCCCGTCGGAATCTTGGGTGCCGGTTGAGCGCTTTCAGCAGTGAGTAGGAATCCGTAATCGAAGTTGGCTCCGGCGTCGTGACGACAATGATCTCACCACTTGCCACAAGGAACTCCATGACCGCTTCCGCAATTCCCGCGCCCGTATCCACAATGATTACATCGGCAATCGCATCCAGCTGCGCAAGATTCTGGATAATATACGTCAGGTACTCCCGACTAAGATTGGATAGTCCGGCAATCCCCTAACCTCCTGCGCTAACCCCGATCTCCGCCGGTCCCCAAGTAATGATCTCCGTGATGCTTTTTCCCTGGTAAATCAAATCACAAAGATTATGCTTCGGAATCGTTCCAAACATGATCTCAATATTGGCTAGTCCGAAATCCGCGTCCAAAATAACGACCCGCTTGCCCCGTTTCTTAAACTGGATTGCCAGATTGATGGCTGTATTGGACTTTCCGACACCGCCTTTGCCGCTGGTGATTGTGATCACCCTTGCCAATGGACGATGGGAATAAGTTCCTGACTTTATGATATTTCTCAACTGTTCCGCTTGATCCATAAAAAACCCCGTTCTTCTTTCACGCATTTTTCATCTGTTCTCAGCCTTGCCCGCCAAGAATCTGCCTAACTGCCTCCTGCGGTCGGAAAAGCTCGATGTCATCTGGTACGTTCTGTCCGTTTGTCACATAGCTTAACGGCGCTCCGGTATGTATCTTCAGATTTAACAGATTGCCGTACTCAATCGTCTCATCCAGCTTTGTAAAGATAATTTTATAATCTGTAATCGCGGTATAGGCATCCGCAATATTCACCAGATCCCTGTATTTCGTCGTTGCCGAAAGCACCAGATAGACTTCCGTCTCTACCTCATCCCCAAACGCATGGATAAATTCATTCATATCCCTGCGCCGTTCTTCATTATTCGGCGAGTGCCCCGCCGTGTCAATCAATACATAATCATATTCCTTATAACTCTCCAGATACTTTTTCATCTCGTCCACTGAATATATGATATGAAAAGGTACCCCTAAAATATTCGCGTAAGTCTTCAGCTGATCCGTCGCGGAGATCCTATAGGTGTCCGCTGTAAACAGCGCGATCTTTTTGTTACTGCTGACACTGAACTGGGACGCGATCTTTGCCAACGTCGTCGTCTTCCCCACGCCTGTCGGCCCAAGGAAGAAGACTACCTTCGGTCCCTTCTTTTCGGCAGGGGTGATGCGTTCCACTTTTCCAAACTTTAAAACCATCTTCTGATAAATATGGGACAGAACATATTCAACCTGCATATTCTCCCCAAAATTCTGTTCCACTTCGTCGATCATCTGGTTGGCATACTTTTCATGCACTTCGTTTTCGATCATCGTATTATAAAGGAGGCGGATAAATTCCGTCATCTCATTATTTTTCTTTTCTCCATCCTTCTCCGGTTCCTGCACGTCCGTCTTATCCTCCTGTTTTTTCAGCTTCTCCTCCAACAGGTTCTGGATATTCTCCAGACGTTCTTCCAACACCGCTTCTTCCGCAGACTGCAGCTTTTTCTCAGCAGTTTCCTTGCTGCCCTCACCCAACTGCCGAAGCTTATCGATAGAAGCAATAACATCCTTCAGATTTTCCGTCTGCATCTTCTCCGTCTGCTCCTTTGCACGCGCTGCCTCAGTTTCTTCCTCTTTCGCCACCATCACCTCGACAACCGGTGATTTTAACCATTTAAAAAGCCCCTTGGGTTTGACGGTGCGGACATTCATCACCACAACATTCTCCCCCAGCTCTTTCTTCGCCTGCGATACCGCTTCCTCTTCTGTTTTTGCCTGAAATTTCTTGATTATCATTTATGCCGTCACCATTCCTACTGATTGTAATTCTACGTCGGATTCCACTTCATTGTATGAAACAACTGCAAGATCGTTAAAATAATCCTCCGTTAAACGTTTAAAATACATCCTTACGATAGGCGATGTAAGGATAATGGAACTCTTTCCCATGCTCTCCAGCTTTTCCAATTCCTTGCGCACGCTCTCGATCATCAGCTTGATCCGTTCCGGATCCAATGTGATATACGCGCCCTGCTCCGACTGTTTCACACTATTCATGATCTCCTGCTCCAGCTTCGGATCGAGCGTCACCACACTGGCCGTTCCCGGCTCTGAAAAATATTTATTGGAGATCGCCCGTTTCAGCGTCTGTCTGACATATTCGGTCAGAAGATCCGTATCCCTTGTGGCAGCCGCATGATCCGCCAGTGCTTCAAAGATCGTAAGCAAATCCCTGATAGAAATTTCCTCTTTCAAAAGATTCTGCAGCACCTTCTGGATCTCACCCAGTCCAAGCAGCTTCGGCACAAGCTCTTCCACAATGGACGGATTGGTCTCTTTCAGATTGTTGACAAGATTCTGAACATCCTGTCTGGTCAGCAGCTCCGCGATATGTTTCCTGATCACTTCCGTCAGATGCGTCGCTATGATCGATGGCGGATCCACTACCGTATAACCCAGACTCTCCGCGCGTTCCCGCTGTCCCTCCGTGATCCAGATGGCCGGCAGATGGAACGACGGTTCAAATGTCGGTATGCCGGTAATCTCTTCCTCCACATAACCCGGATTCATCGCCAGATAATGATCAAATAAGATCTCGCCTTCACTGACCTGTATCCCCTTGATCTTAATAATATACTGGTTAGGATTCAGCTGGATATTGTCCCTCAGTCGGATGATCGGCACGATGGTACCAAGTTCCAGCGCGATCTGCCTTCGTATCATTACCACTCGGTCCAGAAGATCGCCGCCCTGATTGCTGTCCGCCAGCGGTATGATACCATAACCAAACTCCAATTCAATCGGATCGACCTGCAGAAGCGACGTCACATTCTCCGGCCGCCTGATCTCCTCCGCCGCTTCTTCCTCTTCCTCTACCTTTGCCTCGATCTCCTCCGTCTTGATCGTACCGGAAATACTTCTTCCGGCAACAATAAACGCCAGACCAAGTCCGATAAAAAGAATGTCGTTTAACGGTGTCAATATACCCAGCACCGCTATCGTAGCGCCTACAAAATACAGTACCTTCGGGATACCGAATAACTGGCTGACCAGCACCGTACCAAAATCCGCATCCTTAGACCCCTTTGTAACAAGAATACCTGTGGAAAGAGAAATCAAAAGAGAAGGGATCTGGCTCACCAGACCGTCGCCAATGGTCAGGATCGTATAGCGGTCAAAAGCGTCGCCGAGGTCCATCCCCTGACGCAGCACTCCCATCGCAACTCCGCCTATAATATTGACTGCCGTAATGATCAGTCCTGCGGTCGCATCTCCCTTAACATACTTTACAGCACCGTCCATGGAACCGAAGAAGCTTGACTCCCTCTGGATCTTATCACGCTGTTCCTTGGCCTGTGCATCCGTGATCGCACCGGTATTTAAATCCGCATCGATCGCCATCTGTTTACCGGGCATAGCGTCCAACGTAAAACGCGCCGTTACCTCCGCTACTCGTTCGGAACCTTTATTGATAACCACGAACTGGATAATGATCAAAATGATAAAAACAATGATACCGACTACCAGATCACCGCCGCCCACATACTCTCCAAAAGTCTCTACAACATTACCCGGACTTCCTGTGGTCAGGATCAGTTTTGTGGAAGATACATTCAGCGCGATACGAAAGATCGTTGTAAACAGCAGAATGGTAGGATAAAACGACATATCCAGAACTTCCTTAGAAAACATCGTGGAAAACATGATCGTAAAAGCCAGCGATATATTGAGCGCCAGACAGACATCCAGCAGCCAGCTTGGAATCGATACGATCAGCATAACAAATGCTGACAGCAGATACAAAGCCACGCCAAGATCAGCTTTTTTCATGTCTTTCCACTCCTTTCTTTCTTAGTCTGTTAT
>CAMWKA010000094.1 GCA_947174725.1 uncultured Lachnospiraceae bacterium
CAATAATGGGGAGCGGCAAGATGAGTTGTTTTTGAAAAAATCAGTTGCAGTATGGAGGAAATTATGACAGAGAAAAAGTCGGTATATCTGGAAGTGAACGCAAGCCAGTACGATATGGATAAGGTGATGGATAAGGCGGTAAAGGATTATAAAAAAGGGAATAAAGATGCATTAAAGAGCATTGATTTATATGTAAAACCGGAGGACGGTAAAGCATACTATGTTGCAAACGGAGGCAAGGTTACGGGCAGCGTTGATTTGTAGAGCTGTAGTGGTCAAGTTTCCAACTTTTCCTATGCTGCCGTCTGCGTCCGGTACGGGGTGCGGTAGCAGTCAATGCCGTTGTGGCTGTGGTAAATCTCATTAATCTGATTGAAAAGAAATGGGCAGAAAAAATGTCAAAAAAATATCTATTTGAATTGGTCGGGATGCTTATTCTGCTTTTGATTATCTTTTCCCTGATTGTTTCCAAACTGACGGAAAGCGACAGAGGGGAAGGCTTTATTTTGGACTCCTATGTGTCAACAGAGGTGGAGCGGGCAGATGGGGCAGTGGAACACTATGACAGCAATTATTTTGAAACATCGGCAAAAGGTGACCGGATTATTGTGACGATTCCGCTGCCGGTAGAAAAGAAAATATCCAATGCGATTTTGTTTTGCAGCGTCTACCAGTGTGCGGTGGAGTTGTCTTATCAGGGAGAGGTCCTCTACAGCTATGGGAATACTGAGAGTGAGAAAGGACGTGCCATCGGTAATGTTCTGGTCTGTGCGGATGTGCCGGATGCGGCTTGGGGAGACGCGCTCACTCTGGAATGTACGGTTGTGGACTATACCGACTTTACCAAGCTGAATACAGTCATGGTCTGTGAGGCAAAAAACAAGATCCAGTTTTTACTGGGAGACAATGCTGCCTCCTATCTTTTGTCCATGTCTGTGCTGGTGGTATTTGCCGGCATGTTCTTTGTTTTGCTCTGTTGGGGCGGGGGCGGCGAGATTAAAATGCAGGGTTTGTACTTATCGAGCTTTTGTGTTGGGCTGATGATGTGGCAGATGGGCTATGAAAGGATGTTTTATGTTATTTCAAATAATGTCACCTTCTGCGGACTGGCGGAGTATGTAGGGATTTTCTTTGCGCCGGCGCCGTTTTGTATGTTTTTATGCTATGTGGAGCCGAATAAGCTGTTTCAGAAGACAATGAAGCTTTTGGCGGGTGTGCTGATAACGGTTTTTGGGGTGACTACGGTGCTGAATTTCACCACAGAGCAATACCATTATTGCAGGTTTTTAAAGGTAGTGCATGTGTTGATCGCGATAGTAGCAGTTGCCATTTTGTTAGAGTTTATACTTGTGCGCAGCCGGGGCGATAATAAACGGATGCTCATTCGGTTTGGCGTTATCTTATACATATTTTTTGCCCTGTCTGACATGCTGCTGTTTTACGTGGAAACAATTGGGAAGTTCCATATAGACATGGATACTGAGTCTATTACTTCTCTGGGACTTTACGTCTTTCTGGTTGTTATGTTGATTAGCTATGTTCTGCACGTTTTAGAGCATGTGGTCAGTGTGAAGGAGAAACAGCAGTTAGAGCAGATGGCATACTTAGATGGCATGACCGGGATTGCGAACCGGCGCAGATGCCTGGATTATTTTGAAGAACTGAAAAAGAAAAAGGACTTTACCGTTTTCTTTTTTGACGTGAATAATTTGAAAATTGCAAATGACCAATATGGCCATGACATTGGTGACCGCCTGATTTCAGCAGTTGCACAGATCATTAGGGAAGTCTTTGGGGAGGAAGGCTTTTGCGGCAGATATGGCGGCGATGAATTTGTCGCTGTAGTAGAGCACTCGTCCGAAGCTGCAATCAAGCAAATGGAAGCCCACTTAAAGGATACAATCGCCTGTGTGAATAAGGAGCAGCAGCTTCCGCTTCCGGTTGCCGTGGCTTACGGTATTGCCAGCAGCACGGAAGGAGAGGGGCTGCAGGCGGATGAGGTTATGCGCCTGGCTGACGAGCGAATGTATGAGCAAAAACGGAAGATGAAGGAGGCAGATGAATCCCTTGGAAAATATGTTTGAAAGCTGGATGGAGCAGGAAAAGTCATTGATTAAGGAAAAGAGCAAAGTGTTCCGCGTTATGAGTGTTATACTGGTTGTCTTTATGATACCGCTTATATTGTCGATGCTGGTTAGTCTGTTGGACGGCGGTGGGATCATGACTGCAGTAGTTATGATTGTGCAGATCGGTTGTCTTGTGGCCGCTGTTTTTTCTTTAAGCTACAAAAGGCGGCTGATCAAGCCATTGCTAGCATCTGTTGAGAAGGATCTTCCTACGGATACGGAACGGCAGGAGTTTGCCAGACAGATGCAGTCCGCCATGTTGATTAGTTACGCGCCTGTTCCGCAGGGGCAGTTGTGTGAGATGCAGGCGGGGACGGATTACTGCTATTTCCGGCAGCCCTTTAAAAGCCGCATTATCCGGAACAGGGATATCAAGAAGGCGGTATTAGAGCAGTACAGATATTTTGTGGGACGTGGACATGTGCGGTATAGTTACGTACTGAAAATTTTTCTTGCCGAAAATGAGAAAGCGCCTGTATTTAGGGCGTATTTTCCGACGGAAGATGAGCTGTATGCTATATTTTCCAGACTTCGGGGAGTACTTCCGGAGGAGACCGCCATTTGTGACAATGTGGCTTACGGTAAGACGGAGGAGGGCGAGAAGGAGAACAGAAAGAAAGCGCTGATCGAGCTGATCAAAGTGATCGTGATGCTTGCGATTCTGATCGCTTTGGCAAAACTGCTGTGAAAAATAAGTGTTGTGAGAAAATCCCTTGACAAGAAGCGATTTTTTTGAGATAATGGCACTTGTGTCAGAGTGTATTTATTATGTGTCCATAGCTCAGCTGGATAGAGCAACGGCCTTCTAAGCCGTGGGTCGGGGGTTCGAATCCCTTTGGGCACGCTTGTCATAAGGACGATATCTTATGACGGTCTTGTGACATGTTGGATAGTCCTGATTTTTATGGTGGGTATGGCGTAGTTGGTTAACGCGCCAGATTGTGGTTCTGGAGACCGAGGGTTCGAGTCCCTCTATCCACCTTCTACTGGGCTATCGCCAAGCGGTAAGGCACAGGGTTTTGATCCCTGCATTCGCTGGTTCGAATCCAGCTAGCCCAGCTTTCGTGCTATTCTACACAAAGATGTTACTATGGAAATCTTCGGTTTTACTGAAGATTTTTTTCTTGTCAAAGCGGGATTGCTTTGCATCGGAAGAGAATACCGGTCTTGCATTTTCTATTAATATTCGATAAAATAAAAACATTAAATAAGGGCAAGGGAAACCGGTATATGAACAAGAGTGATTTTAAGACGATAGCGAACCAGAGAAAGCGTTTGAAGCCGACTACAGAGATCAATGGCTTTAAAGTGCGTCCCGGTATCTATCAGACCAATGGTGCGATGCGTATCAATGAAGGTGTCTGTTTTACGGTACATTCCATTGGGGCAACTTCCTGTACGCTACTGTTATATCACAGGGAGGGAAAAGAACCCTATGCCAGACTGCCGTTTCCGAATTCTTTCCGGGTAGGGCATACCTTTTCCATGATCGTGTATGGATTGGATATTACAGAATTTGAATATGCTTATAGTTTTGACGGTCCCTATGATGTGTCGAAGGGTCTTTTGTTCGATAAGAATAAGGTTATTTTAGACCCTTACGCAAAGGCTGTAACGAATCAGAGCGTGTGGGGAAAAACGAAAGAGGAAAATTTTGTTTATAAAGCCAGAGTGGTCAATACTGGTTTTGACTGGGAAGACTGCAAACGGCCGGGGCATGCATTTAAGGATATGATCATCTATGAAATGCATGTGCGGGGTTTCACAAAACATCCGTCGTCCGGAGTGGATCATCCGGGTACCTTTGAAGCGATCAAGGAAAAAATACCATATTTATTGGAGCTTGGGGTCAATGCGGTAGAGTTGATGCCGATCTTTGAATTTGACGAGCTGGATGGCAACCGGGTAGTAAACGGCAAGCAGCTTTATAATTACTGGGGATATAATACCGTCAGTTTTTATGCGCCGAATACCGGTTATACGGCTGCTACGGAATTTAACCACGAGGGCGATGAACTTAAACAGGTGATCAAGGAGTTAAAGAGCCACGGAATCGAAGTGATTCTGGATGTTGTATTTAACCATACCGCCGAGGGAAATGAACAGGGTCCTTTCTTTTCTTTTAAGGGGATTGACAATAATATCTATTATATGCTGACGCCGGATGGGAAATATTTTAATTTCAGCGGATGCGGTAATGTGGTCAATTGCAATCATCCGATCGTCCAGCAGTTTATCTTAGGCTGCCTGCGTTACTGGGTCATCGAATACAGAGTGGATGGCTTCCGGTTCGATCTGGCAAGTATTCTGGGAAGAAGCGAGGACGGAAGTCCGATGAGCAAGCCGCCTGTCCTGCAGAATCTGGCCTTTGATCCGATCCTTGGCGGGGTCAAGCTGATTGCGGAGGCATGGGATGCCGGAGGACTCTATCAGGTGGGAAGCTTCCCTTCCTGGAATCGGTGGGCGGAATGGAATGGCAGATACCGGGATGATATGAGGAGTTTCTTAAAGGGAGACAGCGGTTATGCATGGGCTGCGTTGCAGAGAATGACCGGTTCTAAAGATATCTATGCTGCCGGCGGCAGGGAAAATGCCAGCGTAAACTTTTTAAATTGTCATGACGGCTTTACATTGTATGATCTATATGCTTATAATGAAAAGCATAATGAGGAAAACGGCTGGAACAATACTGACGGGGAGAACCATAACCGCAGCTGGAACTGTGGCGTGGAAGGCGAGACGGAGGTGGAGTCAGTGTTATCCTTAAGGAACCGTCTCAGAAAAAACGCATTTGCTGCATTGATGCTGAGCCGGGGCTGCGCCATGTTTTTAAGCGGAGATGAATTTTGCAATACGCAGTTTGGCAATAACAATGCATACTGTCAGGACAATGAGATCTCATGGCTGGACTGGAACAGAAAAGACCGGTATCAGGAGATGTTTGAATTCTGCAAATATATGATCAGGTTCCGTAAAGAACATCCGGTGGTGAAAGGGGAAGGCAAGGCGGCAGTATGCGGACTGCCGGATGTCAGCTTTCACAATGGACGTCCATGGAATGATTATTGTGATGATGAGACGCGGGTGATCGGTATTATGTATGCGGGACGGACAGAGGATGACGGACGGGATGATGTGGTCTTTGTCGGTATCAATACCCACTGGGAGCCGCATCAGATGGTGCTGCCGGAGTTGCCGGCCGGTCATTGCTGGCGGGTGGTGGTGAACACAGCACTTCCCCATAAAAAGGAAGCGGATTATCAAAAGGGAACGGATAGGATCGGCGAGACGGAGTTGTGTATCCGGGAGAGAAGTTTGATCGTTGCAGTGATGGAACCGGCAGGCAGACGGAGAAAGGAAAGATAAATTTGAAAAAATTAGGAGTTTGTATGGGCGCGCTTTTGATGAGCGTGGTTCTGTATGGATGTGGTGGGAAGGATACGTCGCTGACGGATAATGGAATGACATTTCTAATGCAGCAGGATTATAAGTCGGCGATCGCAAGTTTTGAACAGGCGATCCTTGCCAAAGAAAATCTGGAAGAAAATTACAGGGGTGCCGGTCTTGCCTATATGGGAATCGGAGACTATGAGGCGGCGGTAGACGCTTTTGATAAGGCGCTTTCTTATGCCGGTATGTTTCCGGGGGAGATGGAATACGACATTAACTATTATATGGCGATTGCTTATTATAAAATGGAGGAATATGATGCGGCGATCTCCATCTATGATGCAATCATAGAGATGCGTCCGAAAGATACGAATGCTTATTTCCTGCGGGGGTCCATGAAGCTGTATCTGCAGGATGTAGACGCGGCGATATTGGATTTTAATCAGGCCGTGCAGATGGACAAAAAAAATTACAGTATTTATCTGGATGTTTATGACTGTCTGAAGGAGCACGGATATGAAGCTCAGGCACAGGGTTATCTGGATCAGATCCTGCTGGCGGACAGTCAGGGATTCAGCGAATATGACAAAGGGCGTCTGGCTTATTATAACGGAGAGTATCAGAAAGCCTGCAATTATTTGGAGCATGTGCGTCAGGAAGGTAACGCGGATGAAAAGCTGATCATGCTGCTTGGGGAATGTTATAAGCTGCAGGGATTTTACGAGTATGCGGCCGTGGTATATGACGCTTATGTCAGTGAAGTGCCTGATCCGGAGATCTATAACCAGATGGGGCTTTGTTATGTGGAACAAGGCAATTATGCGGCGGCGCTTTCGGCGTTTCAGCGGGGAATCGAAATCAAAGAGAACAATACGTGTCTGCAGACATTGAAGCTGAATGAGATCGCCTGCTATGAATATATGTATGAATTTGACATGGCGGCGCAGTGTATGCAGGAGTATCTGGCGGTTTATCCATCGAATAAGGAATTAGAAAAAGAGTATGCATTTTTGACAACAAGATAGGATGTATTTTGTCTAAATTGTGGAAAAATATTTAAAGAAGAGGCTGTTCACAGCCTCTTTTTTTGACTGGAAAATGATTACAAAAGGCGTAGTAAAGCGGTTTTTCGGAAATGTTGGCAGAAAGAAAAAGATACAATATGTAGTATGCTGACGAATAAGTCAACATAATATGTTGTAGTTTATTGGTTGACTTTTATGAAAGCCTCTGTTACAATGGATTCATGCCCGCATAAAATTAGTTATGTAAACGAGAACGCCAGATTATGTGAACAGGATGTTAAGACTTGCGGCAGTGGATGGGTAAGCCGGCCGGCTTCGCGTATGCAGACGGAGCGGTTGTAACATAACGGTAGAAGCGGATCAAAGACATGAGAGGAAGGGAGCAGTAAGTAAATGTTCTATGTAATTAAGAGGGATGGAGAACAGGCAGATTTCACATTAACAAAGATTAATGACGCGATCATGAAGGCGTTCAATGCGGTTGAGAAGCAGTATAATAATGATATTATTGATTTATTAGCAATACGTGTGACTGCGGATTTTCAGGATAAGATCAAAGAAGGGGCAGTCCATGTAGAGGA
>CAMWKA010000095.1 GCA_947174725.1 uncultured Lachnospiraceae bacterium
ATATGTTGTTTGATTCGGAACCGCCGGATATGGTGTTTAGTGCTAATGGAGACGGCAGTGGGTCGATGGTCAATTATGCCATGCGCGCCAATTGCGTAAGGGTGTTATCATAGAAAAACTGTGTTTTGGCAACATTATTGATTTAGGAATGTGTTTGTTTAAAAGGACGCTTCAATTGCGCCCTTTTTTAATTGTAAGAAAACTAGTTGATATGGATTGTGTTATTATGATATAATGCACATTACAAATCTTTCATAAGATATCGTTTTATATGTTGCAGATGGTAAAGGGTTTTTTGATTGAGAAAGGATGTTCTACGATGGATGAAAATCAGATGAATCAGATGGAAGTGGGATCGCAGACGACGTTTGGCATGAATGTTAATGGCGCTTTGGAGACGCCGCCTAAGAAGAAAACAGGGCTTTTGATAGCAGGTATTATTGTTGCATTTCTCCTGCTGCTTGGGGCGGGTGCGTTTGGAATGTTAAAGTACAGGGAACAACAGGATATGGATGCCAGCGAAGAAATGATTGCCGCTTTTATGAAAGCGTATGGGCGGCTGCAACTTGAAGACGCCTATGAAACATTTCATCCGGACGTCAGGGACGGCGTGATCGATGAGCAGTTGGATACATATATGATGTCCAGTCTGGAAGGAGTGGAGCGGTATCTTGATTTATATTTTGGCGACATGGAAATGACTTATGAGATAGATGGGTCAGAAAAACTTTCTAAGGAGGAATTGGAAGATCATCTTTCGGAAATAGATGATTCCTACGATGCCGAACTGGATATTTCCAAGGCGTATGTTTATTATGTGACAGAGGTTTATTCCGGAGAAAATGGGATGCTTAAGGTGCGCAAAGAATATTATGTGGGAAAAGAGGAGGAAGACTGGTATATTATTGAGGTCACAACCGATAAAATTGTGAAGGATGACGTTTCTTTCTCGATTACAGATTATCTGTCTGAAATGATCGATGAATTTATGGACTTATATGGTGAAGCGATCAACGAATGTGACGGCAGGAAGATGGAAGACGCATATAGTCTTATGCATCCGGAAATGAGGGATCTGTTTATAGAACAATTGCTGCTTCAAAATAGTTCGGAAGATCTGGGGGATTTCGTGGAGTGGAGAAACTCCTTTTACGGAGGATTTTCATCGGAATATGAAATCCTTGACATCACTTATCTGGAAGGAAGGGAATGGAACTCCGTTCTTCGCCTGATAGAAGATTATTTTGGTACGGAATTTGATTTTGGTATGCGTGGCGTATGGGAATTTGATCTTCAGGAAACTTTGACGGGAAGCAACGGGACTGTAGTTATTGTGGAAAATTACTTTATGGGAGAAGAAGACGGAAAATGGTACATTATTGATATCAATACGGAAGAAATCATCAGTGATACTGTAGTTGCCCCACAGCCGGTGTATACGGGGAATGAGGGATATGCTTCCGCTGAAGAAGCGATAGAACATTATATGCGTGCATATGAAGATTTTGATGTAGAGGAAGCTTTTATGGCTTTTCATCCCGCAATGAGGGAGTATGCATTGGCGAAAGCCTGTTACAACGATGGTGTGGACGATGCGGAAGAATACAATGAGATGATAAATTCCCTTTTTGGCGGCAGCTTAACGGTTACTTATACGATTACTGTAAAGGAGGAGCTTTCCGAAAATGAACTGGAAGCCTTTTCGTATATCCTCTGGGGCAGCGAGGTGCCGCCCGCGAATATTTCGGATGCTTGCCTGTGCCTGTTGGAGGAGTATTACGAAGGAGGCGGTGCTGCGCTCGACATAGGAGAATTGATTATGGCAGGGAAAGACGGTGGTCAATGGTTCCTTTATAATTCTACGATCATTCCGGAAGACTTTGATATGGATTTATTCAACTTTTAAGCATAGGAAAGATTTCTGGCATAATCTGTACTTAATATAAAGATTGGGGATGAATGGATGGATCAGAAAAAAATTGAAAAAGTGATTTTTATAATATGCGGTGTGTTGGGCGCAATTTTTCTTGCGGTCTTTGCGGTATTTCTGATACGCATGGGCAAAAGTTCAGAGCAGTCGATGGATATGGCGGAACAGACAGGGAACCCTTCCGTGACGGAGAGAGGAGAAACGATTGCTTCCGCCGGAAGTGGGGCGCAGGATACTACGTTGCAGACCGGAAACGGGGAAAACGGACAGGATGCCGGGGCGGCAGGTCAGACAGGTGATGGAGCCGTTGGAGCAGGGCAGGAATCTTTGGAGGGAGCTCCGGTGGTATTTACCAGCAACGCTTCCCAGGCGACGGAAGGCGACTGGCTTTTTGTGGAGGGCAACCAGATCGTCGATGCCAGTGGTAAGCCGGTCTGGCTGACCGGTATCAACTGGTTTGGTTATAATACGGGCACGAATTGTTTTGACGGACTCTGGACCTGTGATCTTAACAGCTCGATCAAAGCGATTGCCGATCATGGATTTAATATTTTAAGGATCCCTATTTCCACGCAGTTATTGTTGCAGTGGAAGAACGGGGAGTATCCTACGGCCAATTTTAACCAGGCGACCAATTCCTATCTGGTGGGCATGAACTCTTTGGAGATCTTTGATTATGTTCTGGATCTGTGCGAACAGAACGGTATCAAGGTGCTGCTGGATACCCATTGCGCCATGACCAACGCGTCGGGACATACAGTCAATCTATGGGTAGATGGGGAGATCGACGAGGCGGATTTTATAGAAGCGTGGGTATGGGTGGCGGACCGGTATAAGGACAACGATACCATCATTGCATTTGATCTAAAGAATGAACCGCATGGTAAGCCGTATGAACAAAATAAGGCGATCTGGAACGATTCGACAGATTCGAATAATTGGAAATATGTTGCGGAAAAGACGGCGGCACAGATCCTTGCGGTCAATCCGAATGTATTGATTTTGATAGAAGGACTGGAGATCTATCCGGTGGATATTGCGTCCAATGGCGATTATCATTCCACGGATGAGGATGATTATTATTTTAACTGGTGGGGCGGCAATCTGCGTGGTGTAAAGGATTATCCGGTGGATCTGGGAGAGTTTAATAATAAACTGGTCTATTCTCCGCACGATTACGGACCCACAGTCTATCAGCAGCCTTGGTTTTATGACGGATATGATTATGATTCCCTGATGGAGGACTGCTGGCGTGATAACTGGTTTTACATCTACGAAGATGGCACGGCGCCTCTCCTGATTGGAGAGTGGGGCGGTTTTATGCGTGATCCGAATCTGACCTGGATGACACATCTGCGGACCCTGATCGGGAAGTATCATCTGCATTATACCTTCTGGTGTTTTAACTCCAATTCCGGTGATACCGGCGGACTGGTGCTGGATGATTTTACGACATGGGATGAGGAAAAATATGCTTTTGTCAAGGAAGTATTGTGGCAGCAGGATGGGATGTTTGTGGGACTGGATCATGAAATCCCGCTGGGCGCAAATGGGATCACCTTAACGGAAGCAGCATATGAAAACTGGTAGATAAGGGGCGGATATGTAACTACTTGAATCAATAGTTATGTTGAATCTGTGCTTATTTGAAAAAATAGGTTGCAATTATACAGAATTCGTAATACAATATGCACGACAATTAAATATTTTCAAAGGAGGAACAAGCATGAAAGCAGGAAAGAGACTGTTTGGTCTGTTTTTGGCAGGTATGCTTATGACGACGACTATTGCACTGGGCGGATGCTCAGGTGATAAGGCTGAAGGCACTTCTTTGGATTCGATTACCATTGGTATTCCACAGGATTTGGAAGACGGTCTTGACCCGCACATCGTGAACGCGGCAGGAACAGATGAGATCCTGTTCAATATCTATGAGGGACTTGTGAAATACGATTCCGAGGGTAATTTGAATGATGCCTTAGCCGAATCCCATGTCATAAGCGAGGACGGAAAGGTTTATACCTTTACATTGAGGGATGGGGTAACCTTTCATGATGGAAGTGAGGTGACGGCAGAAGATGTTATTTATTCGATTGAACGCTGTGCCGACACTTCAGCAGGAGAACCGCTGGTGGCGGCATTTTCCAATATTGCAGGTATTGAGAAAACGGATGAGAGGACGGTCGTGATTACATTAAACGAGCCGGATACGGAGTTCTTAGCGTCTATGACGACGGCAATCCTGCCGGCGTCCAATACGGATCCGAATAATGTTGTGATCGGAACCGGTCCGTATCGTTTTGTCAGCAGGACGCCGCAGGAGTCCATCGTTCTGGAAGCCTATGACGGATATTGGGGCGAACCGGCGCATATCCGTAATGTCACCCTGAAGATCTGCGCCAATCCGGACGCGATCACAATGGAGCTATTGGGTGGTTCCATCGATATGTACTGCCGTATTACGGATTCTCAGGTGAAGGAATTGGAAGGAAGCCAGTTTGAGATCCTGGAGGGTACCATGAATCTGGTACAGGCGATGTATCTGAACAATGCGGTAGAACCATTTAATGATATCAGGGTACGTCAGGCGCTTTGCTATGCCATCGATCCGCAGGAGATCATGGATTACGTATCTGACGGAAAGGGAACGGAGCTTGGAAGCAGTGTGTTCCCGGCATTTGGTAAATATTATGAGGAAAGCTTAAATCACACTTATGACCAGGACCTGGAAATGGCAAGAACGCTTTTGGCTGACGCAGGTTATCCGGATGGATTTTCCTTCTCTATTACGGTGCCTTCTAATTACGCGCCCCATGTTTCTACAGCGCAGGTGTTGGTGGAACAGCTCAAGGAGATCGGTGTGGACGCTAAGATCAATCTGGTTGAGTGGGATACCTGGTTATCTGATGTTTATGTGGGACGTAATTTTGAAGCAACTGTTGTAGGCGTGGATGCGAGCGAACTGACCGCGAGAGCGTTGCTGCAGCGTTTCGTATCGGATAATGGTAAAAACTTTATCAACTTTAGTTCCGCTGATTATGACGCGGCATTTGCCAATGCGATTGCCACGGTGGATGATGCGAGCCAGACGGAATATTATAAAGAATGTCTGAGCATTTTATCTACGGAAGCGGCCAATGTATATATTCAGGATCTGCCGTCATTTGTGGCGATCAATGAAAATATCGGAGGATATGAATTTTATCCGATCTATGTGCAGGATTTTGCGAAGCTGTATTATAAATAATGTGTTTGGCGGCAGGTGATCCTGCGCCGGAGACAAAGGATGCCATCAGAGGGGAAAGGGGCATAAGAACATGGTTATATATTATATAAAAAAGTTCTTATCAATGTGCGCCACGCTTCTGGTGGTATCCTTTTTTGTATTTGCCGCGTTTGCCATTATCCCCGGAGATCCGGCGACTTCGCTGTTGGGGACAAACGCAACGCAGGAGAGTGTGGCGCAGCTTCGGGAGCAGATGGGGCTGAACCGTCCGTTTCTGGTACGATATGGCGAATGGGTAGGGAGCTTTCTTTGCGGTGATCTTGGGGAGTCTTACAGCTATCATATCCCGGTATCATCTATGATCGTGGAAAAGCTGCCGATCACGATGATGATGTCCTTGATCGCGCTGCTGCTTACGATCATCTGCTCGGTGCCCCTTGGCGTTCTGCTGGCGAAATATACCGGCAGTAAGTTGGATAAGGTCGGTTATGCAGCTAATCAGGTGATGATGTCGATTCCGGCATTTTTTCTGGGGATCATATTTACCTATGTGTTTGGGCTGGTGCTGAAATGGTTCCGTCCGGGCGGTTATGTTTCCTATACCAAGGATTTTTGGGGATTTTTGAAATATCTGATCATGCCGTCCATTGCCATCGCGATACCCAAATGTGCCATGGCGGTAAAATTGATCCGGAGTTCAATCCTGACGGAAGCGAAGAAAGATTATGTCAGAACAGCATACAGCAGGGGAAACAGCACGACGGAAGTGCTTTACCGCCATGTACTAAGAAATGCAATGCTTCCTGTCGTAACTTTTTGGGGGATGGCATTTACGGATATGATCGCAGGCAGTATTGTGGTGGAGCAGGTATTTAACATTCCGGGACTGGGGCGGATTCTGTTGACCTCCATATCGAATCGTGATTTTCCGGTGGTGGAAGCCATCATCATTCTGATTGCGGTATTGGTATTGGCGACTAATTTTCTGGTGGATATCTTATATCGCGTATTAGATGCAAGAATTACCGAATCATAATAGCGGCAGTTTCATTCAGACCCGGGTTGCAGTATAGCTGCGGCATATATGTTAGCGGAAGGGAGGGGGCGCATGAAAAGTAAATATCATAACGCGTATTTTATGATTGGCGCAGGTATTACCGCTGTTCTGGCGCTTCTGGCATTGATCGGGTGTTTCTATACGCCGTATGATCCGGACGCTATGAATCTGGCAGCAAAAAATACCGGTATTTCCTGGCAGCACTGGATGGGGTGTGATAATTTTGGACGTGACATCTTCAGCCGTGTGATGGAGGGGATCAGAAATACCTTTTTTATTTCCGTTGTAACAGTCGCTATCGGCACTTTCTTTGGCTTGCTTGTGGGTGCGTTGACGGGATATTTTGGCGGACTTCTGGACGAAGTGCTGATGCGGGTGAACGATGCGCTGTTTTCGTTTCCCAGTATCCTTTTGGCGCTTGTGATGGTTAGTCTTCTGGGAATGGGGACGGTGAATGTCACATTGGCATTGGGAATCGCGTTTATCCCAAGCTTTGCAAGGATCGTCAGATCGGAATATATGAAGCAGAAAAGTCTGGATTATGTGACCAGTGCAAGACTGATGGGAGCGTCTCATTTTAGGATTATTTTTGTACATATTCTGCCCAATATTTTACCGATCCTGATATCGTCGATCATTATCGGATTTAATAATGCGGTTTTGGCGGAGGCCGGTCTGAGTTATCTTGGCATCGGGATCCAGCCGCCTGACGCGTCGCTTGGCAGGATGCTTTCCGAGGCGCA
>CAMWKA010000096.1 GCA_947174725.1 uncultured Lachnospiraceae bacterium
ATTAAGGGTAATCGATATGGGGGCATGGTCTGTGGTTGGCTGCATTTGACAATTAACGATCCTGCTGCATTTGTAAAATTGCTCCTGGGAGTAACGATGGGGATCTTTTTGATCAAGAATTTGTATCTTTTATTCCTTTATTACATTCAGGCGCGTTTTGTAACGAAAACAGAGGCGGAATCATCGATCCGCCTGCTGAACGAGTATTTAAACCGACCCTATGAATATTATCTGAATGCAGACGTCAATGCATTGTTTCAGACGATCAATAAAGACATCCCCCATGTATTTGAACTGCTGCAGGAAGTGATGAAGCTGTTGACGGAGATCGCGGTATCCGTCTGCCTGTGCCTGTTTTTGCTGTTGTTCGTAGATCTTGGGATGATGCTCAGTATTGCCGCCCTGCTTGGGGTAATGGTAGTAGTAATCATCTTATTCTTAAAACCACTGCTGGGCAATCTGGGACAGGGAAGACTCAAACAACAGGTGCTTACGATGAAATGGATGCAGCAGGGGATCTTCGGCATCAAGGATGTGAAAGTCGCTGCAAAGGAAAACTATTTTCTGAAAAATTTTGCCAGTGCGTACCGTAAACTGGCCGGCGTGACCAGAAGATATACGGTACTGAACAATGCTCCGCGCCTGATCATTGAGACAGTTTGTATTGTTGGGCTGTTGGGATATATGCTGATCAGCTTTATCAATGGAGCAGATATGGGCAGGATGCTGCCGCTCCTTGGGGCATTTGCGGTTGCGGCAGTCAGGCTGATGCCCAGTATCAACAGGATTTCTACACATTTGTCTACAATTGCGTATTACGAGCCGTCTTTGAATTTTGTCTGTGATCATTTGAATATTGCGTCATTAAATGCTGCAGAACTGCATGAATCTAAAGAAACGATGACTTTTAAGGATAAGATCTGTTTAAACGACATAACGTATGCGTATCCGAATACGGAACGAAAGATTTTTGATCATGCGGATATGGAGATTCCTGCCGGCTCTTCTGTGGGCGTGATTGGCAGTTCCGGCGCAGGAAAAACGACCATCATTGATGTTCTTCTGGGACTTCTGGTGCCGGAAAAAGGTAAGATATTATGCGATGGGGTTGATATTCGGGAGAGATATGCTGCGTGGCTTCATAATATCGGTTATATTGCCCAGAATATTTATATGCTGGATAATACGATTCGCGCCAATGTAGCGTTTGGTGTAGATGAGGATGAGATCAAGGAAGACCGGATCTGGGAAGTTTTACGGGAGGCGCAGATGGAGGATTATATCCGTTCCCTGCCGGAGGGGCTGGACACGATCATCGGCGACAGAGGTGTGCGTCTTTCGGGAGGACAGAGACAGAGGATCGGGATTGCGAGGGCGCTCTATCATGATCCGGAGCTTCTTGTTTTTGACGAAGCGACAAGCGCGCTTGATAATGAAACAGAGGCGGCCATCATGGAAGCAATCAACTCGCTGAAGGGGAGAAAGACGATGGTCATTATTGCGCACCGGTTAAAGACCATAGAGAACTGCGATATTTTATATAAGGTGGAGCATGGAAAGATAGAAAAGGTAACGGAGTAAGGCTGCTAATGAAGATTGCGATCATTCTGCCGCATTTTTATCCTTATGTGGGCGGCGCTGAAAAAATGTTTTATGATCTGGCGATGGGACTGGCTGAAATGGGACATGAAGTCCACGCGGTGGCGAGGAATGTGGGAGAGGAGTATCTTGGTTTTCGTGAGATGGGCGGGATCAAGGTATGGTATTGCCCGTGGCGATCCATGTTTGGTCATCCGTTTCCCAAAGAAAGTGACATTGAACCGCATATTTCGTGGTGCGACATCGTGCATACCTCGATTTTTACCACATCCCCGGTGGTCAGCAGGCTTGCGCGGAGATATCACAAGCCGTCTGTACTGACGATCTATGAGGCAAGAGGATGGAAATGGTATTGGGCTGATAATTTTATCAGAGCGACGGCGTTTTTCCTGGTAGAACAATATACCTGTCGGAGACGATTTGACCGATACCATGCGATTTCGGACGCTACTAAGAGGGATATTGAGCGTTATATGGGGAAGAAAAATGTGACAAGGGTCTATCTTGCCAATGAGCTGGGGAAGACAGAGAATACTTCTGATTTTTCACTGCGCGGATATTTTGATCTTCCGGAGGATGCCAAAGTATTTTTATACTATGGAAGACCGGGAAAAACAAAGGGAATCCATATCTATGAACAGGCAATTACGGAAGTAAAAAAGCGCATAGAGACGCTTCCGGCACAGGGAATATATTTTTGTTTCTTATTAGGGAAGGAGCCGGAGGATCTGCGTGCGGCGTTTATCAAAAAAATCAAAAAAGATGGTTTAGAGGATATTGTCAGGGTACGGGATTCCGTGGAAAGAAAGGATCTGGAGGCATGCATCCGTCAGGCGGATACAGTGGTGGTGCCGTCTCTGACGGAAGGATTTGGATTCAGTGCACTGGAGGCATGTCAGATTGGGACAAAGCTGATTTACAGTGACGGGGGATCACTGCCAGAGGTAGCTTACGGAACCTGTCGTTCTTTTAAAAACAGAGATGTAATGGATCTGGCTGATAAGCTGGTTGCAGTAATAGAAGAAAAAGAAGATGCGTTTTTAAACATTCCCGAAAAATCTTTTACGTATGAAGAAATGTTAAACGGGATCATTAGAATATATGAGGAAGCAGTAAAATAATGTTGATTTGTTTATGGATCTTAGGGATGGCAGCATCATTCCTTATGACGGCATTGATATATCGGAGGGCAGAGATTGGGCGGCTTCTTATCGTCTCTCAAGGGTTGTATTATTGCCTTTATATCGTGGTCAGCGGACTGATGATATGGATCAATCATTTTAACCTGTTGCGGGGGACGCTGGGCACGTTATTGCTTGAAACGGCAGTGATCGGCATGTTGTGTTTTTTTCAGAGCGCTATTTGCCGTAAAAGCAAAATGGTACGGCGGTTGAAACTGTATCGGGAGGAAAGCCTGTGTTTTTCGCTTTCCTGGAAGAAATATCTTCCACTTGCAATAATATTGG
The DNA here is from genome assembly GCA_947174725.1 of uncultured Lachnospiraceae bacterium. GTDB lineage: Bacteria > Bacillota > Clostridia > Lachnospirales > Lachnospiraceae > NK4A136. Next base: position 3,066 of record CAMWKA010000096.1, read on the forward strand.
CTGTCAGCGCATTTTTAGTACATGAGAAAGCCGGTTTTTATGGCACCGGACAGGATCAGGGATTATATCAGATCCGCGCGATGATGTATATGGGCGGGTATAATGATAATATCATTGACTTCCCGGAGTATTATTATGTGGAAAATAACTGGGAGAAAAGTGAATATCTGCGGATACTTGAAGATATGGATGGGTATTATCTGCTTAAGAAGGATGGTCTTGAAAATGCCAATGAGGTGAATGGCGTCCTGCATGGTATCGCCACCTTCCCTGCATTGTTGGGATTGTGGGGAAAGATGTTTGGCCTGAGCAATATGCCGGGTATTATGACAGTGTTATATCTTTTGACGCTTGCCAATGTATGGCTGATTGGGGACAATCTGGGATTTAAACCTTGGGTCAAGTGGATCCTGGCATCCTTTATGGCTGTATGCCCCATCATCGTGTGGAGTACCCAGCAGACATTGACAGAGATGGGATTTACCTTGATGGTTTGCGCATTTTTGGAGCTGATAACCGAAAATACAAAAAAGAAGGTTTATTTTTGGTCGGTGTTCCCGTTGCTGGCGGCATGTTACTATCATGTGATCTTTACGGTTTTGATCCCGCTGTTTGTGATCCTTTATCTGACCAACTATCTGCAGAGCAAAAGACGGGGATTTCTGGCGGCGCTGATGCTTTTGATGGTCGGTTACGCTACAGGCTATTCTATGATGCAAAGTACAGCGCTTCATTATACGATGAAAAATTTCCAGCAGTTGTTCAGTAAGTCAAAATATCTTCTAAACGAGGATAATATTGAAGCGGTGATCTGGATCGCTTCCGCAAGTGTTTTTGCCGTGGCTGTGGTTTTGGCGCAAAAAGAGGTACGCAGGAAATTGTTCTCCTGGTGGAACAGGATCAGAGAAAACGCTTTGGTGAAAAGGGCGACAGGTTGGGGAATCCGCGCAGTGACTCTGCTATTGGTCTGTTTCTTTGTTTACAAGGGGATCAAGGCTTATCGTATGGATATGTGGCCTATGAAGCTGAGTGTTATGGGCTATTTGATCATGACAGGTTATGTGATGCTGCCGGCAATGGTGTTGGGAATCTGGCTGAAAGCGAAAAACGGTCTGCGTGACCGTAACGTATTGACGTTAGTGTTGAGCAGCTTTTATGTGATGTTTTTCTACTGTGGCATTCTATGGGTGCTGATTTATTATTACTACTATTATGCCAGATACCTTTCTGCCTTTGTCGTTCTGATCCTTATTACGGCAGGATATTTTTTAAACCGCATACAATGGCAGATAGCGGTGCCGGTCTGTCTGTGTATGATTACACTGGTCAAATCTCAAAGCAACCTGTTATATAACGCGCAGGATCTGACTTATATGAGTTATGAGCAATTGGAGGAGATCGCGGCTTTGATAGGAGATCAAAGAGTGGGTTCACAAGAGGACCCGATGACCCAGAAAGATGTGATTCTGATCTATGATCAGGGGTATCACAGTCCTCGTATCTTTGCACTCGCGCTGAAGGGATTGACAGGCGCTGATGTCCTGTATCTGAATTATGACCGTTTATCAGTGCAGTTGATGGAATGCAGGGCAAGGTATGAAGATATCTATGTGGTGCAGTATCATTTGGGACGATTTAAACCGGAGGATGAGAATTGGATATTTTTATACTGGGGGGTTATGAAAACGTCTCTATATGATAATTTTGTGGAAAGCGGTCTGCCGTATGCAAAGGAGGCAGTGACGATCAATACCCCGATATCACTATTAATTTATAATCAATAAAACAAAGGAGTAAGATAAATGAAATTGATCATACAGATTCCATGTTATAATGAGGCGGATACCTTAGAGATCGCATTAAATGACCTTCCGAAGAAGATCGATGGGATTGATGAGATCGAATATCTGATCATTAATGATGGTAGTCAGGATAAGACGGTAGAAGTTGCTTTAAACTGGGGGGTTCATCATGTAGTCAGCTTTACCAGAAATAAGGGGCTGGCAAAGGGATTTATGGCAGGAATTGAAGCATGCCTTTCTTACGGAGCGGACATTATTGTGAATACGGATGCGGATAATCAGTATTGCGGGGAAGATATTGAGAAGCTGATTGCACCGATCCTGAAGGGAGAAGCGGATATTGTTGTCGGCGAGAGACCGATTGACCAGACGGAACATTTTTCCTGGATCAAGAAGAAACTTCAGCACTTTGGAAGCTGGGTGGTGAGAAAGGCGTCGAAGACCCAGATCCCGGACGCGCCTTCAGGATTCCGGGCGTTTTCCAGAGAGGCAGCCATGCATTTTAATGTAATCAATGAATATACCTATACCTTGGAGACGATCGTGCAGGCGGGAAGGAATAAGATGGCGATCACATCCGTGCCGGTCAGAACCAATCCGGAGCTTCGTAAGTCAAGGCTATTTAACAGCATTGGTTCCTATATTAAAAAATCCATGCTGACAATCTTAAGGGCCTTATTGATGTACCGTCCACTGGCATGCCTGACGGTGTTAGGGGCGGTTCCATTTCTGACAGGTTTTGGTCTGGGTATTCGATTCCTGATCTACTACTTTAACGGCAGGAATGCCGGTCATATTCAGTCATTGATTTTAGCCTGTACATTGATGATCATGGGATTTATGACCTTTGTTATCGGTATGCTTGCGGATGTACTGTCTGCCAATCGTAAGATCATAGAGGATGTGCAGTATCATATCAGAAAACTGACATATGATAAGACGGATACAAAGGTATGGCAGGAAGCTGCTACACAGATATTGCAGAAAGAGGATGCAGATATGGGCGAGGCGGAAAGATCCCAACACTGAAAAATGGAAGCGGTATGGAAAGGCATGGTCGCATGGAAAGTATAAAACCGACAGTCACAATTTATATCTTGGTTTATAATAACGCGGATGAACTTCCGGCAACAATAGAGTCGGTGATGAAACAGACTTATACGGACGCAGAGGTGATTCTCAGTGACGATGGTTCACAGAATTATAACGTCAGCATTTTAGAACAGTATGCTGCCACGCTTCGAAAAAAGTATGGACAAGTCAGAATCAATATTAATGAAAAGAATGTAGGAACAGTAAAGCACTTGAACAGAGTATTGAAAATGGCGGAGGGAAAGTATTTACTCAGCTGTTCCTCAGGAGATATCTTTGCTAAAGAAGATACAGTAGAAAAGATTGTCAAAGTATTTGAGCAAAAAGGGACGCTGTTGTTGACCACCAGAAGGATGGATGTTATGCCTGAAAAAAAGAAAATGCGCCCTTCCGTGTTGACCGGAATATTGTTAATGTATGCACCCGGTATACTTTTGGATTATATGATCAGAAAGAAAAATGTGCTCAGCGGATGCTGTACTTTTTATCAGAAAAAATTATTTGAAAGCTATGGTTATTTTGACGAGCGGTATCATCTGGTGGAGGATTATCCTTATTATGTGATGCTTTTGCAGAAGAAGGTGAAGTTTGGATGGAGCAGTATGGTGAGCATCCATCACCGGATGGGCGGGGTATCCACCGGCAGGGTCCATCCAAGTATTTATAAGGATATTGAACTGATGCGTTCCTTATTGAAGAAGGAAGGCTGACGTTATACCGGTTGTTGGAAACGTTATAGGAATGTTGATGTAGAAGGAAAGGCGAGGTCATAGAAATGGAGATCAAAAAGTATCCGTTGCAGCAGCATGGTGATTCGAGAGGTCATCTTGTGGCCGTGCAAGAGAAGACGGATGTGCCGTTTGAGATCAAAAGAGTATATCATAT
>CAMWKA010000097.1 GCA_947174725.1 uncultured Lachnospiraceae bacterium
CCTTATTCACCTTTGTACTAAGTGCAAGAATATCAATGCCCCAGTCTGACATACATTTTGAAATATCCGCAAGCAGTCCCGGTCTGTTGCTGGCATAAATGATGATCTCCACCATATATTTGCCGCCTCTGGAATCTTCGGCGTCCGCTGCCCATTCCGCTTCCACCAGCCTTGTGCGTTCGATATCCGGCATCTTCATGACATTCGGGCAGTCTGTCCTGTGGATCGATACGCCGCGTCCTCTGGTGATAAATCCCACAATCTCGTCTCCCGGAAGCGGATTACAGCATTTGCTGAATCTTGCGGCAATATCGTTCATTCCGTGAACGATGATGCCTCCGCCGCCCTTGCTGGCAGGAACGATCTTTTTGACCGCCGCTTCCCTGATCGTCTCCATAACCTGCTCATTACTCGCCGGTTCCTTATGCATACTGTCATAGATCTCCAGCAGCCGGTTAATGACCTGTCCCTCCTTTAGGGCTCCATGTCCTACCGTAGCCATCAGCGAATCCCATTCCTTGAAACCGTATTTCTTCATTACCTCATTCATCATCTCCGGCTTCAACAAATCTGAAAGAACGATAGATTTTGTCTTGCAGTAGGCCGCGATCAGCTCCTTACCACGGATTACATTTTCCTCCTTATATTCATTCTTAAACCACTGGTTGATCTTATTCCTTGCATGGGCGCTCTTGACAAAATTCAGCCAGTCTCGGCTGGGACCTTTTGAATTTTGCGAGGTCAGGATCTCAATACAGTCTCCATTTTTGATCTCATAATCGATCGTAGCCAGTTTTCCATTGACTCTGGCGCCGATCATCCGGTTGCCCACCGCCGTATGAATATGATACGCGAAGTCCACCGTCGTACTTCCCGCCGGAAGATTTTTCACATCTCCCGTGGGCGTAAAACAGTAAACCTGATCCGAAAAAAGATCAAGATCCTGTTTCAGGAATCCCATGAATTCACGGTTATCCGACGTATCCTTCTGCCACTCCAAGATCTGGCGCAGCCATGTCAGCTTTGCCTCCTCCTGTTCTTCCACCTTTTTTCCGTCGGACACTTCCTTATACTTCCAGTGCGCGGCAATACCATATTCCGCCGTCTTATGCATCTCATAAGTACGAATCTGTATTTCAAACGGCGTTCCGCCGCTTCCGATCAGGGTCGTGTGCAGGGACTGATACATATTTGCTTTCGGTACCGCAATATAATCCTTAAATCTTCCGGGAATCGGACGATAGATCTCATGGATCACGCCAAGCGCCGCATAACAGTCCTTGACAGAATCGACGATAATACGCACGGCAAACAAATCATAGATCTGGTCTATCGTCTTATTCTGATTCTTCATCTTCCGGTAAATGCTGAAGAAATGTTTTACCCGTCCGTCGATCTTTGCTTTGATCCCGGCATTCACGATATGGACGCTGACTTCATCCACAATATCCTGAACATATTTTTCTCTTGCGCTTTTCCGTACGGCGATCTGATTCACCAGATCACGATATGCCTCCGGCTCCAGATATTTTAAAGAAAGGTCATCCAGTTCTACCTTCAATTTAGAAATACCCAGACGGTTCGCGATCGGCGAATAAATATCCAGTGTCTCCCGCGCTTTTTCCTGCTGCTTCTCCGGTCTCATATAATCCAGCGTACGCATATTATGAAGACGGTCCGCCAGCTTGATCATGATGACCCGGATATCTTTCGCCATAGCAAGAAACATCTTTCTGAGATTCTCCGCCTGCATCTCCAGTTTATCCGTGGAATACTGCAACTGGCTCAATTTCGTCACACCGTCCACCAGAAGTTCCACATCCGGGCCGAACTGCTCCCTGATCTCCTCGCTGGTCATGATCGTGTCCTCCACAACATCATGCAGGATACCCGCCACGATCGTCTCCTTATCCATCTCCATATCCGCCAGAATGATCGCAACGCACAGCGGATGGATGATATAGGGTTCACCTGATTTACGCACCTGCCCCTGATGGAATGCCTCGGCAGTCTGATACGCCTTTTCAATCAGTGAGATATCATCCGACGGATGGTACTTTTTCACTCTGGCGATCAGCTCCTCATATAAGGTCTCCGGGCTTTGAAATTCCTCGATCTTTTCAATGCGTCCATCATCTATGACAACTTCCGTATGCGTCCCGGCTTGTTTTCCTTCTGCCTTTTCAGGCGGCATCCCAGCCATAGTCTCATGCAGTTTTTCTGCTGATATTTCCGTATATTCTTCCGCCATATAGCAACCATCCCTTTCCGCCTGATCGAAACAGCAGATCGCGCAATTATTTTTTATTATGAAACACAAAACAGACCTGATAAATCAAGTCTGTTTTATTATAAATCACCAGCTATTTAGTTTCAAGCGAATTTTGCAGATTGGACTTTCTGTCCCCTTACATCATTCCGCCCATGCCGCCGCCTGCAGGCATAGCGGGAGCGTCTTCTTTGATGTTCGCTACTACGGATTCCGTCGTAAGCAGTGTACTTGCAACGCTGGTAGCATTCTGCAGTGCGCTTCTTGTAACCTTAGCAGGATCCAGAATACCGGCTGTCACCATATCAACGTATTCTTCTTTCAGCGCGTCAAATCCGACGCCAACCTTGGACTCCCTTACCTTATTGATGATAACGCTGCCTTCCAATCCGGCATTGGCTGCGATATGGCAGAGCGGAGCTTCCAAAGCCTTTAACACGATCCTTGCACCTGTCTTAACATCGCCCTCCAATGTATCAGCCAGCTTTGCAACCTGCTTGCTTGCGTGTATATACGCAGAACCGCCGCCTGCGATGATACCTTCCTCTACCGCTGCTCTGGTAGCTGCCAGCGCATCTTCCATACGAAGCTTTGCTTCCTTCATTTCTGTCTCCGTTGCAGCGCCTACGCGAATAACGGCAACACCACCGGAAAGCTTTGCAAGTCTCTCCTGCAGTTTCTCGCGGTCAAAATCAGAAGTCGTCTCTTCGATCTGGTTCTTGATCTGTGCAACACGCGCCTTAATGTTTTTGCTGCTGCCTGCGCCATCAACGATGACTGTATTCTCTTTCTGAACCTTAACGGATTTCGCGCGGCCCAGCATATCGATCGTTGCATCCTGAAGATTCAGACCTACCTCCTCGCTGATCACCTGACCGCCTGTCAGGATCGCGATATCCTCCAACATCGCTTTTCTTCTGTCTCCATAACCCGGAGCCTTGACTGCTACCACATTAAAGGTTCCACGCAATTTATTTACGATCAAGGTCGTCAACGCTTCTCCCTCAACATCCTCAGCAATGATCAGAAGTCTTGCGCCGGACTGTACGATCTGCTCTAACAACGGAAGGATATCCTGAATATTGCTGATCTTCTTATCTGTGATCAGGATATACGGATTCTCCAGAACCGCTTCCATCTTATCCATATCTGTCGCCATGTATGCGGAGATATAACCACGGTCAAACTGCATACCCTCTACCAGATCAAGCTCCGTCTTCATGGTCTTGCTTTCCTCAATAGTGATGACACCATTGTTGGAAACCTTCTCCATTGCATCCGCCACCATATTCCCTACTTCGTCATCTCCTGCGGAGATCGCCGCTACTCTTGCGATCTGCTCCTTGCCCTTTACTTTTGCGCTCATCTTAGCGATTGCCGCTACAGCACAATCTGTTGCCTGCTTCATACCTTTTCTTAAGATGATCGGATTCGCGCCTGCTGCCAGATTCTTCATTCCTTCATTGATCATCGCCTGCGCAAGGACTGTTGCTGTCGTCGTACCGTCACCTGCCACGTCGTTAGTCTTAGTAGCAACTTCCTTTACGAGCTGCGCGCCCATATTCTCAAAGGCGTCTTCCAGCTCGATCTCCTTTGCGATCGTCACGCCGTCATTTGTGATCAGCGGTGTTCCGAAAGATTTATCCAAAACTACATTTCTTCCTTTGGGTCCCAATGTTACCCTGACTGTATCAGCCAGCTGATTAACGCCCGATTCCAATGCTGCACGCGCTTCTGCGCCGTATTTGATTTCCTTTGCCATGATTGTTTTCCTCCATAATTTAATTTCTCAGGTTTTCAATTATTTAATGATTGCAAGAATATCGTTCTGCTTTACAATGATGTAATCCTGATCGTCGATCTTGACTTCATTGCCGGCATACTTGGAGTAAATGACCTGATCGCCCTTCTTTACTTCCATTTTTACTTCTTCTGTCCCCGGTCCTACGGCAACGACTTCTGCCTGCTGCGGCTTCTCCTTATTCTGTCCGGGCAAAATGATGCCGGATTTCGTGGTCTCCTCTGCTGCAAGCGGTTTTAATACGACCCTGTCACCCAATGGTACTAACATCATTGATATATCCTCCTTAATTTATAATTTAATATGCCCTAGTTTTTGTTAGCACTCATCATGTTTGAGTGCTAACCACATTAGACATAATAATTACACTTCCAAATATATGCAAATCCGAATTTATTTATTTAACTTGTTTTTTCTCTATATATCTGTTTTTTTCTTTTATTTGCTCTCGTTTTCTTTTAATTTTATATTGTTATCTCTTTGTTATTAATTTATTATTGTTTTATTTTTTGAAGGAAAATTTCGTTTTTATTTCACAATCATTTTTCTTTTCAACCTTGGAAATAAATGGTATAATATGAACAGTTGTATTTTCCCGTATCTCTAAGTTATTTGGAAGGAGCACAACGGAAGGGATAACTTTTATGAATAATTTTCGTCACTATATAGACAGCATCCGTCAGGGGGAAAGTTACTTTTCCTTTGAACGCAAATCAAACATCATTGCCTATATGCTTGCCGCCATACATTTTATCACCTGCATCATTTTTGCATTGATCCCGCTCATTACGCTGGCGGTCATCAATGGATGTCTGGGTGTATTTTACGTGATTATCATCAGAAATTTGATCAAACAGCACAAATATACGGCATCGCTTTACATTTCCCTGCTGGAAGTCCTGGTAATCAGTTTTTTTGAAACATTCTGTCTGGGTATTACCTCCGGTTTTATCTTATACAGTATTTCCATGATCAGCGCCATCTTTTACTTTACCTTCGTCATGGATCATTTTAAGAAAAAAGATATCATACCGCTGATCTTTTCCTTATTCTGTGTTGCCAGCTACTGCGTCTCCTATTGGCTGATGCAGGTGATCGAACCCGTATATTCCTTAGAAGGAACCCGCTGGCCGAATATCCTGCATATCTTTAACGCGTTGGTGACATTTGCTTTCCTGATTATTTTTTCTTTCCTGTTTATTTGGGAGATCAAATCCAGTCAGGGCAAACTCGATTCGCAGAACAAACAGCTTCATGAAATGGCACATAAAGATCCTCTGACACACCTTATGAACCGCCGGAATATGAATCAGATCCTGCAGCAGGAAATGACGCAGTTAAAAAGTACGGGCAGACGCTTCAGTCTGATCCTGGGCGATATTGACGATTTCAAAAAAGTCAACGATACTTACGGACACGATGCAGGAGATTATGTACTGGTAACGGTTTCCGAGATCATCAGCAACAGCATCCGGGAGGGCGACGCGGTATGCCGCTGGGGTGGTGAGGAGATTCTGATCCTTGTTCACGACCCCCTAAATTCTGCTGCCAATGCCGCCGAACGTATCCGCAAAAATATTGCTGAGCACCCATTTAATTACGAAGGGCAGGACATCAAAGTCACCATGACTTTCGGCGTCTGCGAATCCATCCCCGGCTACCGTATAGAGGATCTGGTACAACGGGCCGATGAGCATCTGTATACCGGCAAAAAAAGCGGGAAAAATATTGTGGTATTCCACACTTCCGCCAACACAAACGAAAATTATGATTAAAAGAAAGGGAAGGTCAAACATATGATCAGCGCTAATGGTGTTACTTACAGAGTAGGAAAGAAGGCACTTTTTGAAGACGTCAATATAAAATTCACCGAGGGCAACTGCTATGGTCTGATCGGTGCCAATGGCGCAGGCAAATCCACTTTTTTAAAGATCCTGTCCGGAGCCTTGGAAACGACCAACGGTGATATCTCCATTACACCGGGGCAGCGTCTCTCCGTGCTGGAACAGGACCACTTTAAATATGACGAATATTCCGTTCTGGATACCGTCATTATGGGCAATCAACGCCTCTATGATATCATGAAAGAAAAGGAAGCCATCTATGCCAAGGAAGATTTTTCCGATGAAGACGGCATCCGCGCCAGTGAACTGGAAGGGGAATTTGCAGAGATGGACGGCTGGGAAGCGGAATCCAATGCCGCCATGCTCTTAAACGGTCTTGGCATTGATACGGAGCTTCATTACAGCATTATGAAAGATCTAAACGGCAGTGAAAAAGTAAAGGTACTGTTAGCCAAGGCGTTGTTTGGTAATCCTGACATCCTGCTTTTGGACGAGCCCACCAACCATCTGGATCTGGACGCGATCGCATGGCTTGAGGAATTTCTGATCGGATTTGAAAATACGGTCATCGTCGTTTCCCATGACCGTTACTTTTTAAATAAAGTATGTACCCATACCGCAGATATCGACTATGGCAAGATCGAGCTTTATGCCGGCAACTATGATTTCTGGTACGAATCAAGACAGCTTCTCAACAAACAGATGAAAGAAGCAAACAAGAAAAAGGAAGAAAAGATCAAGGAACTACAGGAATTTATCTCCCGCTTCTCAGCCAACGCTTCCAAATCCAAACAGGCAACTTCCAGAAAGCGCGCCTTAGAGAAAATCGAGCTTGACGAGATCAAACCTTCCAGCAGAAAATACCCCTATATTGATTTCCGCCCTGAGCGCGAGATCGGTAATGAAATAGTATACGT
>CAMWKA010000098.1 GCA_947174725.1 uncultured Lachnospiraceae bacterium
ATATTATTTCATGATATCCTTACGTTTCTTCTGCTTATCCTCATAAAGTTTTTCATCCGCCTGTCCCAGATACTCCTCCAAAACGATGTCGTCTTTGCAAAGGAATTCAGAATATCCCACGCTGGCATCGATATAATAGTTCTTTTCACTGCGGTCATTAAACTCTTTCATCAGAGTCTTGATCCTCTGCTTGATCATTTCCCCATCCGTATCCAGCTCCGCAACTGCCATCGCCACAAATTCATCACCGCCGATCCTGGCCACGATATCCGTCGCGCGCATGGAATCTGTCAGAACCGTAGCAACACTTCGGATCGCAAAATCTCCTTCCTCATGACCAAGCTTGTCATTAATGGATTTCAGGTTGTCCAGATCAGCAAAGATCAGAATCAGCTTCTTACCCTGATTGCTCTTATTATGTACCATCTTCGCTGCCATCTCATAGAAGCCGCGTCTGTTATAAACGCCAGTAAGCGCATCCGCTTTAGAGATCGTCTCCAAAGCCTGATTGCTCTCTTTGATCTTCTCCAGACTTTCCTCTAACTGCCTCTGGATACCAACCTGCATCTTTAACATATGGATGATCTTAAGCGCGGAAGAAAGCTGTGCATTGACGGAATTCATATACTGCAGCTTTCTCGAATCGATCTCGCAAAGCAGAAGACCCAGCTGTTCCTCATTGATAAAAATCATATTGAGCAGCAGCGTATGACGCTGTTCCTGCTGTACATACGGATTATCAAACAACTTCATCGACGAGATCTCCTGCTCTTTTCCCTCTACCGAACGGGACGGCTGCCCGTCATTATAAAAGAAAGATTTGAGCAGCATTTTCTCCGGGACGCGCCAGTCATTCCATGAACCTTCTTCCTGATTGATAAACGGCGTTTCCATCGCATATAGATAGGCGCTCTTAAATCCCAGACGAATCAGTTTATCGGAAACCGTGGAAAAACTCTGGTCACTGTCGGCGCCATACACCAGCATATCTCTTGCAATTGAGTTGGACATCCAAAGAAGCGCATCCAACTCTGTCTCACTTTCCTGCCTCAGTGCCGTAACAACCATCGTAAGACGCTGCATATTAGAATATAGCAGCTCCCTTGCTTCCGCCTCTTTTTCCTGAGCATAAATCTTTGCGACATCAGAAAGTATACCAAACAACTGGATCAAAAGATGAACTTCCGTATGTTCGCCATGAACGGCAGTCAATGCCTTTCCTATCTGTACATTTGTTTTGGCTACAGAAATCTCAGCATCCCCCTGAATAAAACGTAAAAAGCATTGGATATAATCAATGATGTTTTTCACAAAGACTTTCTGGTTTTCATCCAAAAAACGATCCCCGTATAAAACATTCATCATCTCCCGTGCAAGCTTGTCCTGATCCTCCTGCAGCCATTGCTTGAACCGTTCGCCCTTCACATCGATCGCGGAATTGCCCTGGGAAGGTCCTGTCGATTCCCGAAAGACCATCTCTGTTTTGATCGGAAGACAATCACAATCCCCTTTGGTCACATATTCTACCGCCTCGATCGCGCCTCTGCGCCCCAGTTCTACCGCATCCGCCCGGACTGTGGAAAGATTCGGCACCAGCACTGTTGCCATCGGGGAATCATCAAAACCCATGACCGCAATATCTTTTCCAATCACAAGATTATGCTTCTTGATCGTATTGTATCCGCCGATCGCCATCTGGTCATTGGCAAATACGATCGCATCCATCTCAGGATTTCTGGTGAGAAGATCTTCCACGATCTCCTCCGTATATTCAGAGAAGTTACCGTAAACAATCTTATCCTCGGATACCTCAAGTCCATAATCCTGCAAGGTTTCTTTATAAACATTCAGACGTTCAACTGCGTCTTCATTCGTCATCGGTCCGCTGACGATACCGATATTTTTTCTTTTCTTGTTTACGATCAAATCGACGATCCCGTCCTTTAAACCGCATCGATTTTCAAACACAAGACATTTATATCCCGGCATCTCATCTGCTAAGATAATGACCGGAATATCACGGTACATATCCAAAAAAGCTCTCTTTTCCTCTTCCGTAATTACAGTTCCTATGGTTCCCAGCAAAACCAGAAGAACATCAATATTCTGCTGATCCGCATAAGCAAAAACCGTATTATACTGGTATTCTGATTTGGTTCTCTCTTTATCATTGTACTGACCCCGCAGATACCTCCCCGGAAATACGATCAGATTGGCATCCATCTCCTGTGCCCCACGCTCTACGCCACGGTAAACCGCAATATCAAAATCATTGATCAAATTGCTGACAAACAATCCTATATTTAATCTTTTCTTCATAGTCCGCTCCCTAGAACTGCACTTTACTTTTCGGAATCTTCCGCTTTCCTATATTTCGCATTTCTTCCGGCACATATTTACATATAATAAATATACTATATATAAGACGATAAAACAAGGAATATTTGTTAATTCCTTACAAAAATCCACTGATCAAAGGTATCCTCATGCAAACACCTCCCCACGTATTGATCGCGCAGAACGGTTCTGCCGCCCGCAATTATGAAGCTGTCTTAGAATATCTGGAAATTCCTTATACCACAAGCCTGTCCCCCGCGTCCGGCAAGGCGTTTGATATGCTGATCCTTCCGGGCGGCGGCGATATCAGCCCCGACCTTTACAACTGCGCAAATCATGGTTCTCGAAATATCGAACTTCAAAAAGACCTTGCGCAGCTGTCTCTTCTGGATGATTTCATCTATCAAAAAAAGCCCGTGCTCGGTATCTGCAAGGGCTTTCAGTTGATACAGATCTACTTTGGGGGCACACTGGTGCAGGACTTAAAACCCGGAGACTCACACTACCATCCCCAAAAAGATATCCTGCATAAAACACGGAATCAAAAAGGACGCATCTTTGAAAAACTATACGGTCCCACCTGTACGGTCAATAGCTGCCACCATCAAGCCGTCTTCCGGCCTGCACCCGGTCTGGAGATCCTGCAGACCGCGCCAGACCTTGTAATCGAAGCCATGGGGCATCCCCTTCTTCCTGTTCTGGGTGTTCAATGGCATCCGGAACGCCTGTGCCTTGGATTTGAGCGACCTGACGCCGTCAACGGTCTTGCCCTATTAGAACATTTTCTGCTTTGCCGCTTTTCAAATAATGCCGCAAATATAAGATAGATACTTGCTTTCCAGTCATCTCCCAAATGATACAGATTCTCTTTGCCCGGATATCTGATAATATCAAATATGGATTCTATCGTTCCGCTCCTATGGGTTCGATTCATAGAATCGATCCAACGATTGCACGATCCGACGAGCATCCTGCTTACCAGCGTTCTTCTACGGCACAAAGCCAATCTCCCACGCTTGATCCACCAAAGATAGGGATTGTGCTGCATCAATCCCAAGCCGCTGCTTTGAACGATCCGATAAGATACTCCCTGATCCAGAAGCATACCGATAAACGACTGCTGCGGCACATATTTTCTAACCTTTTCCCGCACCCGCTGATAAGCTGCCGGGTCCAGACCGCCATCAGGTCCGTCAAAATCATAGACGCGTAAGATACGTTCCTGCACAGACTGCGCCGCATTGGCCGTCGCATACAGGGCCAGATTGCCTCCTTTGGAATGTCCCGCCACATATAATTTTCCGGGATAATGTTTGGCAATCAGCCGAAGGTAGGTTCTCGCCATCTCCTGTCCGGACGTCCTCGGAAAGACCGCAAGATCAAAATCCTCCTTCCAACCTGCCACGGATTCATCCGTCCCGCGAAAGCATACGCATATGCGATCCGGCCTCCACCAAAATGTCAGTGCCTGAAATTGAATGTCATATTTATTCTGATAACATTCCGCGTAATTTCCCACAAGAATATTTCCATACCGCTCGCTCTCCGCCATCCGCTGCAGCAGCCGCCAGTTTTCACGCCCGAACCAGTTCTCCTGTACCAACCGAAAGCTACCCGGATGACAGGCAAGCTCGCGGATCGGGATCCCTCTGCCAGCCCCTCCCATCTTCGGCACCATATCTTTTAATTTTAAATAAGCGAACTGGGACAACGCCAGAAAATCCACTTCATTAAAAGGTCTGTCACGGTATGTATCCGCGCCATATTCCATAATATAATCCAACATATGCTGCATACTTTTTTGATCCTTCATGATTCCATTACAAGATAAGAATATTTAAAGTATACCCATACATAAATGCTTCGAATCATTTCATTGATCATAAACGTCCGTTGTCTTTGTCTTCAGGCATCCATCAATTCTTTTGCTTTACGGATATACGCCGCTTCCACTTCTTCAAACGGTCTCTGTTCAATATCCGGCTTTGTTGTAAACTGATATCCTCCTTCCGGCATCGGTTCACGCAAAAGCTCCACAAGATCATAATCCAACAGCGCGTCGTCGATCTCCCTGACCACGTCCCATTCTTCCCTGGTCAGATCCCCCAGCCCGAAGCTCTGATAGATCACATCCAGAAAATGATCCTCTGTCTCGATATATTTTGTCAGATACTGTTTTACCGGTCTGATAATATCATTTAGATATGCTTCGGAAGCATCGTGCAGAAGACACGCCAGCCGAAGCCTCCTGCCATGACCTCTCGCTTCTGCCTCTCTCTCGCAATTCAGGCAATGCTGCGCCACAGAATAAAAATGCGTCACCTGTCCATTCCCTCTGCAGATAAGGGATAATGCATGCGCAATATCCTCAATATGGATCTCCTCCGGCCTCGGATCAAAGGGATCGATCCTTAGTCCGGAATATGTTTTCATATATGTACTCATTCTGATACCTTAATAACCATACCTTTCCGTAACCTGCGGTCCCACGCCGCAGACACAATATTTGCAAAACAATATATTTAAATACATTTGTTTATGAAACTTACCTTTTCTTTTCATAATATGAAAAAGTCCAAGACAAAAGCCTCGGACCTTTCACTGACTTATCATCCAAAATACTATTCCATGATCGCTTACTTAGCGTAATCTACTACTCTGGATTCCCTAATCACACTGACTTTGATCTGGCCCGGATATTCCATTTCTTCCTCAATCTTCTTTGAAATATCCCTCGCAAGTACAACCATGTCAGCATCATTGATCTGCTCAGGAACTACCATAACGCGAACCTCTCTACCTGCCTGAATAGCAAAAGATTTGTCAACTCCTTTGAAAGTGTTTGTAATTTCTTCTAACTGATTTAACCTTGTTGTATATGTTTCCAGTGTTTCTCGTCTTGCACCGGGTCTTGCAGCAGATATGGTATCCGCCGCCTGTACCAGACACGCAATCAGGGACTGCGGCTCCACATCGCCATGATGGGATTCTACCGCATTGATCACGATTGCAGATTCCTTATACTTTCTACACAATTCAACTCCTAATTGGATATGCGATCCTTCCATATCATGATCGACTGCTTTACCAATATCATGTAAAAGACCTGCACGCTTTGCCATTCTGACATCAAGTCCAAGCTCTGATGCCAGTAGTCCTGACAGTTGCGCCACTTCGATCGAATGTTTCAATGCATTCTGTCCGAAGCTGGTACGGAATTTCAATCGTCCAAGCAATTTGACAAGTTCCGGATGAATACCATGCACGCCAACTTCCAGCAGTGTGGCTTCTCCTTCTTCCTTGATCATCGCCTCGACTTCTTTCTTTGCCTTTTCCACCATCTCCTCAATGCGGGCAGGGTGGATACGTCCATCAACGATCAGTTTCTCTAACGCGATCCTTGCCACTTCACGCCTTACAGGATCAAAAGCTGACAACACAACCGCTTCCGGCGTATCATCAACAATCAGTTCCACACCGGTCAACGTCTCCAGGGTTCTGATATTTCTTCCCTCTCGACCTATGATACGTCCCTTCATCTCATCGTTCGGAAGCTGGACAACCGAAATCGTAGTTTCGGAAACATGATCTGCCGCACATCTCTGAATGGCACTGACCACATATTCCTTTGCTCTCTTATCGGCTTCTTCCTTCGCACGCAGTTCTGTTTCTTTAATCATCACTGCTGCTTCATGTTTTACATCTTCTTCAACAACTTTCAATAAGAATTCTTTTGCTTGTTCAGAGGTTAATCCGGAAATTCGCTCCAGTTCCTGTACGCGCTGCTCATTTAATTTAGAAACTTCTTCCCGCTGCTTTGCAAGCTTTTCTTCCTTAGCAGCAAGATTGGATTCCCGCCGTTCAATCGCATCCAGCTTTTTATCGATGTTTTCTTCCTTCTGCTGAATCCGTCTCTCAGAACGCTGTATATCATTACGCCGTTCCTTGATCTCCTTATCCAGCTCGCTTTTTGCCTTGATCGTTTCTTCCTTTACTTCCAGCAATGATTCACGTTTCTTGCTTTCCGCATTCTTCAAGGCATCATCGATAATAGCTCTGGCTTTTTCCTCCGCACTGCCGATCTTCCCTTCAACCTCCTTTTTATAGCGGTCAATAGAAATCTTGGCAGTCACAGGAATTGCGATCAAAAGCGTCACAATCACCGTCACTATTATTTGAAGCATCTACAGGAGCACCTCCTTATTAAGTTTTCATTGTACCCATAACAATATAATCGTCGTTACTACAACAGTTCAATTTTACCTGTTTTCCTATATTATGTCAAGTAAATCTTCAATTTACCTGTAATCTTCAATGAACCTGCAAAGATAACCCCAGCGTCTGTCCGGCGCAGAAACACTTTCATCCGCATTTCCCTAAAAAATATCTTCAGAATATTCCTCATACCCACTACGAAGCGTCGCCATGACCTTTCTGATACAGGAGGCAGAAA
>CAMWKA010000099.1 GCA_947174725.1 uncultured Lachnospiraceae bacterium
ATTTGCTACGTTTCCCTAAGCAAGCATCATCATGATCTTATTGCTTCGTGCAACAAATTTCGTCATCGCCTCCGGCGCCAGCGGCGCATTCTGCAAAAGCGCCAGATCGTAAAGCTGCTCACAGAGAAGTTGTACCCTGTCGCCTTCCTTTTCCTCTAAGATCTTCTGCACCAGCTTATTATTTGCATTCAGGATCAGCGTCTGTCCTTCCTTGCCGAACATCCCCATATCCATTCCAGGCATGGAATACATCTTCATCATATCCTGCATCCTGCGGCTCTCCTCGGAAACCGTAAGCATAGAGGAGATATCTTTATTTTTAAGCTTTTCAACTTTTACTTTGATATTATCCTTCTTAATGGCTTTCTTAAAAATCTTCTCAAGTTCCTCTGTCTGCTTGTCCAGTTCTTCCTGCGCCTTTTTGCTTGTCTTAGCTTTCAAGTCGTCCGTCAGGTCAGCATCGATACGCATAAACCGAACGCCCTCATTCTTGCTCTCCAGCTGCGTCACGAACGGCTGGTCAATACTGTGCGTCAGGATCACGGCATCCTTCTTTGCCTTCTTGAACATATTGATATACTGGCTCTGCTGCTGTTCATCCGTTACATAATAAACAGTCTTCTCCTTCTTTTCCTCCGAAGCGGCATCCTCATCAGCATCCTCTTCCTCGGCCTCTACCACTTCCGCCTCGACTGCGTTGCCGTCTGCATCCACGGCTTTTCCACTCTCCGAGCTGCCTTCCCCGGCAGAATCCTCTTCGTCTTCCGTATCAATAGGCTTGACCTCCAGACACTCCGGCAGCGTCAGATATTCGCCTGCCAGATTCTTAAAGAGGATATAGTCTGTCATCTTCTCGCAGAACTTATCATCCTTTAAGCAGCCAAACTTGATAAACGGGCTGATATCATCCCAGTACTTAATATATTCTTCCCGTTCTGTCTTACACATGCCCGACAGCTTATCAGCAACCTTCTTGCTGATATATTCGGAGATCTTCTTGACAAACCCGTCATTCTGCAGCGCACTTCTGGATACGTTCAGCGGCAGATCCGGGCAGTCGATCACACCCTTTAAGAGCATCAGGAACTCCGGAATGACTTCCTTGATATTATCCGCGATAAATACCTGATTATTGTAAAGCTTGATCACGCCCTCAATGGATTCATATTCCATATTGATCTTCGGGAAATATAAGATACCCTTCAGATTAAACGGATAATCCATATTCAGGTGAATCCAGAACAACGGTTCCTTATAGTCGTTAAATACCTTCCGGTAAAATGCGATATACTCATCCTTAGTACAATCATTGGGATGCTTCGCCCAGAGCGGCGTGGTGTCATTGATCGGTTCAGGACGTTTTTTGATCTTTAAACGTTCCTTCGGCTCTTCCCCTTCCTTCGCCTCCTGCTTTACCGTTTCAATCACAATATCCGTATCCAGTTTTTCCTCCGGATCGATCATCTGCGTCAGTTCTTCGCCTTCCTGACTCAGATAGATCTCATACGGCATGAAAGAACAATATTTCTTCAGAACGGAATCCGCCTCATATTTATTAGCAAATTTCAGGCAGTCCTCGTTCACAAACAGCGTGATCTCCGTTCCGACCTCCGACTTGCTGCCGTCTTCCATAGAATATTCTGTCCCGCCGTCACATGCCCAATGGACTGCTTTCGCACCCTCTTTATAAGATAATGTATCGATCTGCACCTCATCCGCCACCATAAACGCGGAATAAAATCCCAGTCCGAAATGACCGATGATCTGATCTTCATTGGCCTTGTCCTTATATTTCTCAATAAAATCCGTAGCGCCGGAAAATGCGATCTGATTGATGTATTCCTCAACTTCGTCCGCTGTCATGCCAAGACCGTTATCAATAAACCGGATCGTCTTTTTCTCCGGACTGACGATCACTTCCACCTTCGGCTTATACTCTGCAGGCAGGGAATACTCTCCCATCATATCCAGTTTCTTTAATTTGGTGATCGCGTCACAGCCGTTGCTGACCAGCTCCCGGAAAAAGATATCGTGGTCGGAATACAGCCACTTCTTAATGATCGGGAATATGTTTTCGCTATTAATAGATAAACTTCCTTGCTTTGCTGACATCTTACGTCACGTCCTTCCTTCTGAAATATTTTATCTTACATAAAACATAGTTTAATACTGCCGGAAGTAAATGTCAAGAAAAAATTAGCACTCATTTTAGGAGAGTGCTAGTAATATACTGTCTTGTACGGTTTACATAACTCTTTGTTTCATAATTAATGTTCCAAAAACATCATAAAATGAAATCATTTTTGGAGCATTAATTATGAAACTGCAGGTTATGTAAACCTCATTTACCAGTTGATATACCAGTTGATATACCAGTTAATGTACCAGTTAATGTGCCGGTTAATATACCAGCTTATACACTTAATTAGCAGAAAAATATTTTGCGTAAATATCAAAGAAGTTGGAGGTTGCGCCGGAGGACTGTTCCGTAAAACTGATGGTGTCCCACAGCTCCTCATTCAGATAACAGCGCTTATCCCCTATAAACATCGTATAGATCTGTCCAAACATCTCCTGCTGCCGTTCTTTTACGATCTCTCTTTTTCTCGCCTCTGTCTGCTCCATATCATAGGTACTGATACACTGAAAGATATAATATCCCTGTTTTCCTTCTATGATCCCGCTGACTTCATTCTCCGCAAGTTGAAAAACTGCCTCTACCAGAGACTCTTCCTGTTCCCCTTTGCGGTAATACGCCTCCAGTTCTCCGGCATCACTGTATTCCGACGCCAATGTCATAAAATCCTCTCCTGCTTCGAGTCGCTCGCAGATGCTTTCCGCCTGCTGATAAACCGCCTCCCGCTCCGTCTCCGAAACATCCGCCCGTTCACCATTTTCCCTGTCGTATGAGGTCGAAAGGAAGATCTGCCATACGGTCACTGTCCGCGCCTCATCATCGCTGATTTCCTGATTTACCCCCTGTACAAGATACTGATATACCTTATTGGCAAGAGCATATTCTTCATAAAGCTGCAGCACTGTCTCCTGCGTTGCCCCATCCATAGAGGCGATCTCCTCAGCGCTTAGCGACTGATAATATTCCGCCGCCGCGTTTTCCGCCAGCTCCAGTTCCCGTTCGTCCAAAGTGATCTCATAATATTCCGCCATCAGATTCATCATTTTGATTTTGGCGATCCTTGCCAAGACTGTCTGCTTAATACTTTCTTCAATGGAGATCCCGTCAATGTTCTGCGCAAAGATTTCCTCCCCAAAGACATCTTCATACTGATTCCGAATATTGGTCAGATAGATCATAACCTCAGGCGAGTAGCAGCTCATCCCCTCAATACGAAACACTTCATTTTCATAAAATCCCGTAGTAAGTACAATCTCCGTATCATCCTTACAGCCGTTCAAAATCAAAAACAGCGCCGTGCAGAGCAAAAAACCAAGTAACTTCCTAACTACCCCTCTCGCCTGCTGCCGGATTTCTTTTTCTTTTCTCTGTAACATCTGTTGTTCTCCTAAATCTTTTTTAATACATTCTTATCCTTTAGAATATAATATCACGATCCTGACCAGCAGTTCTACGATCTTCTCCATATCATCTATGCAGAGATATTCATGCTTTCCGTGAAAATTACCGCCGCCGGTGCAGAGATTAGGGCAGGGCAGTCCCAGAAAGGAAAGCCTTGCGCCATCCGTTCCCCCGCGGATCGGTTCTATCTTCGGGGTGATGCCCGTCTCTTTCATCGCCAAGAGCGCGGTCTCCATAATGACCGGATGGGCGTCCACCCGTCCTTTCATATTATAGTAGACATCCTCAGACTCTACCACGACAGTGCTCTCACTGTATTTCTGATTCATCTTAGCCGCCGCATCCAGAAAGGTCCTCTTTCTCGTCTCAAACAATCGATCATCATGATCCCTGATAATATAGGAAGCAACCGCCTTTTCCACCGTTCCATGGACCGTCGTCAGATGATAAAATCCCTCATGCCCCTGGGTATGCTCCGGACGTTCCTGCCCCGGCAGCATCCGGTCAAATTCCTGCTGCAGGGTCAGGGCATTGATCATCTTGTCCTTCGCATCCCCCGGATGCACGCTTCTGCCATGAAACGTCACCTTTGCGTCAGCAGCATTAAAATTTTCACAGGAGATCTCTCCCAATGCCCCGCCATCCACCGTATAGGCATAATGCGCGCCGAAAGCGTTAAGATCAAAATGATCCACGCCTCTGCCGATCTCCTCATCCGCCGTAAATGCCACACAGATATTGCCATGGGCAATCTCCGGATGCATAGTAAAATACTGTACCATCTCCATGATCTCTGTCACACCGGCTTTATCGTCCGCCCCCAAAAGCGTAGTTCCATCCGTAACCACCAGCCGCTTCCCCTTCAGCTCCTTCATCTCCGGGAAATCCTCTGCTCTTGTCCGGATGCCTTCCTTCTCATTTAAAAGGATATCTCCGCCGTCATAATTCTCGATCACCCGGGGATTGACATTCGCTCCGCTCATGGCATCTGCCGTATCCACATGGGCAATAAATCCCACAGCGGGGATCGTTTTCTGCGGCTGATTGGAGGGAAGCACCGCATAAACGCAGGCATACTCTTTATCCTGACGCACATCCGGCACGCCCATCGTCCGAAGCTCCCGATATAACAGATCCAGCAGTTCCTTCTGTTTTTCCGTACTGGGATATCCCTCTCCCTTTTCATCCGACTGGGTATCTATCTTCACATATCTCAAAAACCGTTCCAATGCGCTCATGATATCACTTCCTCTCTGTTCATCCCCACACATCTTAGCATAGATAGCTGCTTCTCACAAGTCCAATGATCATAGATAAGTAAAAAAGACAGTACCGATCCCTCAGTACTGCCCTTCATGCTTTCGGTTCTTACGCCATTCCATTTACCGTCTTATATTTGTAAAGCATCTCCGCATGATTCTGCTCTTCGATCTGGATATCGCCCAGAAGTTTGCGAACTGCGCTTTCCGCAAAGGAAAATACATTGGTATTGTACTCGGAAGAAACCATTTTTTCCGTACCGATACAGTCGGTTGCCAAAAAAGCGTCATTCTTCTTATCCGCCGACTCGCTCATGGTATCATACGTCGCCACCGGTGAATAATTCTTGCCATCCTGATCATTGCAGTTACAGGAAGGTGTCTTACCGGAAGCCACCTGCACTAAAGAATCGTAATGCTGCTGCTCTTTCTGTGCCAATGTACCAAACAGTCCCTTGAGCACCGGATCCTTCGCTTCCTTTTCATATCTTTTGTACTTCTCGATACAGCACTGTTCCTGTGTCTGAAGATCCTTGATCACATCCATCTCTTTCTGACTTAATGCCATGTTTCTACCTCATTTCCTGTTATTAGGGAAAATGGAAGATATCCTTCGCTTATGGATATATTTTCCTTCCCTTTCTCTAGTATAAACGTCAGGAAATGTTTTATACATCAGAAAAAAATATACGTCACCGTTATCCCGCAATCATCTAATCGATCATATCAATAATAAAACTTAAAATAATTAAAAGAAACGGCAGTCCCCAACCAAACAAAAGAAAAATGATCAAAAGCCACCTGGCAGTTTTATATGCCTTCTGCCGTTGAATCTCGTCCCCGGCCCCGGACATCTGCATGCCGGACCTGGCGGACCATGTGTAGGTAATCTCCTGATTGGGATCATGCGGAATCAGATCACCATTAAAAGATACACCCTGACCTGTGGCATAAGGTTCCTGTGAATGATAATGTGTGCCGTCTACCATTTTCCCCGCCAGATGCTTATCGTCCGTCGTCTGGCACCAATGATTGCTGTGTCCTTTACTGATCACTTCGCCATTTAACGTCACCGTATTATCTTCATCAGGCGAACACACATGCCCGCAAAACGGGCATTTGAGGCTATTATTCATCTCTGTTGCGCATACCGGGCATAACATATTTTTTATCCTCCTGTCTTTTACTGTTTCAAAAGTTTGCTTGACATAGCAAATAACATTTGATAAGATTATCCGTGGACATTGAAAAATGTTTCCGACGCTGCTGTAGCACAGTCGGTAGTGCGTCGCATTGGTAGTGCGGAGGTCACGGGTCCGATTCCCGTCAGCAGCTCTTAAAAATCCCCATAAATAAGTCCATGTATTTAGCCAAAAGATACATAGGCTTATTTTTTATTTTTACTCATACAATGCAGTAGATCGAATCGCCATCAATAGAATCTTGTAATTCTCTAACACCATATTGATACTCTTGTGTCACTACATAAACAACCCTGTCTTCTGTACTATTCTCTCTAATCGTAATAAGAACCAGCCCTTTATTTCTTTTATCATTCTCCCATATATTTTTAGTTACGATATAAGAATCACAAGTTTCATAGATTCCCTGATCCAGTTTTTTACACCGATGCCCATCAATCATTAATTCATCCATTCCATAAACAATATAATCTTTCATAATCCTTTTTCCTCACGAACGAAAACCTAAACAGGATACTCCTGTGTTGTTTTTTATCTTTGCACCTAAATTTTACCATATAAACATCATTTCACGCAAATAAAAAGATGTACTTATTAGCACATCAAAAATATATTTGACGTTTTACAATAAAACGGGGCAAAATATTATTAGTTTATTTTTACTCCATACCTATAATTATCAGGTTACTCAATGTCATAAAT
>CAMWKA010000100.1 GCA_947174725.1 uncultured Lachnospiraceae bacterium
TTACATCCCAGAATGATATACAGACAAATATTGCAGTCGTAAAAAAGTCCCTGCTGTGCCATCAACAGCACGATCGAAACCGTTACGGAAGAACTCTGCACGATGGCGGTAAGCAGCGTACCTACCAGAATTGCAATCAGAGGATTGGTCAGTCCCTGCAGGATCTCCACGATCCGACCGGATTCTTTCATACTTTCCATCGCGGAAGACATCATGGCGATTCCCATAAAAAGAACGCCAAAGCCTACCACAACATCCCCAATCTTCTTCACTTTTTGGTTTTTGGAAAACATCGTTGCGATGACGCCGCCTAATAAAAACAACGGCGCATATCTTGATAAGTTAAAGGAAACAAGCTGCCCGGTAATGGTAGTACCGATATTGGCACCAAAGATAACGCCTGCGGCCTGATAAAGATTCATCAGTCCGGAATTGACAAAGCTGACCACCATGGTCGTACATGCGGATGAGGATTGGATAATACCGGTAAAAACGACTCCCACGACCATACCCATGACACGATTGGTCGTAAACATCTCCAATATCTTTCTCAGCTTCTCACCGGCAGCCTTCTCGATTCCCTCGCTCATCTGTGTCATTCCGAGCAGGAACAACCCCAGACCACCCGCCAATGACAATAGTTGCGCGATCCCCATGGTCTTCTCCATCATCAAGGTGTCAGGCTCCCTGTCCCTGCCACCTATACTAGCCAACACGATATATCAAGACTAAAAATAATAATCTTCATATAATAAGTAATCTAAAACCATGATTAATTCTAACGAATATTTCCGGTGATTACAAGTATGGTAATTTATTTTCTCTATATCCAGCAGATAATCATAAAAAACGACATGATTTTTGGTAAAATTTAGGGATGACCTGTAAAGCCAAAATATCTTTCAGCCCGCTCCACATCCTGCCGGATCTGCTCCATCAGCTGTTCTTTCCCGGCAAATTTCCGTTCAGGTCTGGCATATTCCAGTAATTCCACCCGTACCGGAAGCCCATATGCCTGTCCCTGATAATGAAATACAAAAGTTTCCACTGTCACATCTTCTCCATCATGAACAGTAGGTTTTCTGCCAATATTGGTCACCCCCTGATACCATGTCCCTTCAATCTCCACCTGACTATGATATACACCAAACGGCGGCAGAAGCTTTTCCTTCTCCGGAACCAGATTCAGGGTCGGAAAACCTAACGTCCTCCCGATCTCCGTACCATGCAGGACAATTCCTTCCACACTATACCAGCTTCCCAGATATACTCTTGCCGCTTTCATATCTCCCTGTTCCACGGCATCTCTGACTCTGGTGGAACTGATTTCCTTTCCACCCATGCCTACTTTTTCTATCTGTCTGGCTTCATAATGATATTGTGCGGCATACTGTCTTAAAAGCGCAAAATCCCCTTTTCCCTGCTTCCCAAAGGATAGGTCGGGTCCTGCCACAACCAGCTTTACATGCATACGCTCCACCAAAATCGACGTAATATAATCAACCGGCTCTATGGCGGCTGTGGTTAGATTTAACGGATATTCCACCAGATAATCAATCCCCGCCTCTTCCAGATATCTTCTTTTTTCCGTTCTGGTGTTAAGAGACTGAAACCGCCTGTCAAAAGGCTGCGCCCCTTTCTCCTCCTGTCCGAACACTACTGCGGGCAATGGATAAAATGTAAAAACAACAGCCTTCAGCCCATGTTTTTTTGCATCCAGTATCTCCCTAAGAAGCGCCTGATGCCCCAGATGTATGCCGTCAAATTTACCGATGGCGACGGCAGTGTCTTCCTCAATATGAAGTTGTTCCATGCTGTCGATGATCTGCATAAGGATCACCTTTCTTATCTTATTTTTACCACGCTTTACGGAATACGCGGAAACATCTTATCCGGCATAAACAGCCGGGTCTGTTCATGATAAATGTAGATGGCCGCCAGTTCCCCCTCTGCGTCATATACCCAGTACCGCTGCCCGGAAGACGGCGCACACTGCCCTGTTTCAAAAAACAGCTCCGCACCCATGGGATTACCATTATCTATCTTCTTCTTTCCTTCAGGCCGCACTGTCAGCTTCGGATAATCAAACGCGCTTTCCAATGGCCGTACAACAGCTTCCAGCCTGTCCTGGTCCCTCGCTTCTTCAATCTCCCGAAGCGTCAGAGCGTTTTCTATCCCATAGCTGCCGGAACAGGTTCTTAAAAGATGCTCCATACATCCCCCACAGCCTAACTTTTCCCCGATATCCTGACATAGCGTCCGAATATACGTACCTTTGCTGCATTTAACACGATATGTCACTCTGGGAAGCTGCACCGAACAAATCTCTATCTCATAGATCTCTATCCTGCGCCCTTTGCGTTCTACGGTCTTTCCTTCTCTGGCAAGCTCATAAAGACGCTTTCCGTCTACTTTTAAAGCCGAATACATCGGCGGAATCTGCTCATATGCTCCGACAAAACTCATAACCGCTGTCCTGACCTCTTCCTCCGTACAATCCACCGGACGCTCCGATAAGACGGTCCCCGTTGTATCCTGTGTATCAGTAGTTTTCCCCAATAGGAGAACCGCTTCATATTCTTTTGTTTTGTCCGTCAGCAGTTCGCAAAGTTTTGTTCCGTTACCTAAACAAACCGGAAGCACGCCCTCTGCCGCAGGGTCAAGTGTTCCGGTATGTCCGATCTTTTTTTGTTTCAATATACCGCGGAGTTTTGCCACCACATCAAAGGAGGTATATCCCGCTTCTTTATATACGTTGATAATTCCGTGTATCATAATATTGCTGATGATCGCTCCATTCCCAAAATTTACGCGGTAATCTGTTTGGAGATCATCTCCACCAGCTTATCTTCCAATACCTGCAGCTCCATATGGGCGTCAAATCCGGATGCCCTGACATGACCGCCGCCGCCAAATTCCACCGCGATCCTTGCCACATCCACCAGATCAGAAGATGCTCTTAAACTGCATTTAAAGCACCCTTTTTCTTTTTCATACAAGAATACAGCACATTCAACGCCTTCCGTGATCCTCAGTTGATTCACGACCCCTTCAAAATCCTCTTTCTTAGCATCATACGTCCTTATAAAATGATGATCAGCCGCGCCGATGATGATCTTGCCATCCATATACCTGCGGCTGTCTAATATGATCCTGCCGAGGATCTGATTCTGCAGATATGTTTTTTCATAAAATGTCTCATCGATCAGCTTCGGGAAATCAAAACCATACTCCAACAAATCTGCCGCCACACGCAATGTCTTGGGCGACGTATTGGAATAATGGAAGACTCCGGTATCATGCGCCATCCCCATATACAGAAGCTGCGCAATCTCTGCATCCAGATAAGAATGATCGATCACGTCATAGATCAGTTCGCAGGTAGCGCTTGCTTTCGGGACTACGTAATTGACCATGGCATCCTTCGCCTGATTGCTGATATGGTGATCAATATTGATGGTCTTATCCGCCCTCTTATATAAGTCCAGCGCTGCACCCATCCGTTCCGGCACCGTATCCAAAGCGATAAATACATCCACCGCCTCCCATTCCCGGTAATCCTCCTCAGAATAAATACTTTCGATTCCGGGGATACTGCGGAAAGAATTGCCGGGATGTTCTAAAAAAGCAAAAATATCCGCTTCCGGCAGCCGTTTTTTTAAGTAAAAATACAGTCCCAACGATGCGCCGATGCAATCTCCATCCGGTCTGATATGTCCGCCGATCCCAATCCTTTGATACGATTTTACTTCTTCGTAGATATCCATGCATCAATCCTCTTCGTCTTCATCCTCATGAGACAATCCCCTGTTTGCTTCTTCAATCAGCTTCGACATATGATTGCCATATTCAATGCTTTTATCCAGATAAAATCTCAGTTCCGGCGTATTACGAAGATTCAGTTGTCTGGCAAGCTGACTCTTCATATATCCTTCCGCGCTCTTTAAACCGGCCATTATGTCCTTTTCCTGCTCTGCGGAGCAGAATGCGCTGACCCATACCTTGCAGGTCTTCAAGTCCGGCGCTACCTGAACATCCACAACCGACGTAAACTGCGGAATCCTCGGATCTTTGATCCCGCTCCGCAGCACTTCCGCAAGAACCTTCTGTACCTCAGCATTTATCCTTGTGTTCTTGACACTATGCTTTCTCAATTTCTATTACTACCTCTCAAATTCCCTGTATCACCAGCTTGTTTTTCACTGTGGTTATAATTCCTATGTTCTCGGCACCTCGACCATGATATACGCCTCTACGACATCCAGTTCCTGCATCTGATCAAAATCCTCAAATACAAGACCACACTCATAGCCTGCCTTAACTTCCTTGACGTCATCCTTAAAACGTTTCAGCGACGCCAACGCACCCTCATAGATCTGCTCACCCTCTCTGGTGATCCTGATCTTACAGTTTCTCTGGAATTCACCATCCAATACAAAGGCTCCTGCAATATTACCGATCTGGGATGCCTTGAAGATCTGACGCACTTCTGCATGACCGATGATCTTCTCTTCGAAAATCGGATCCAGCATACCTTTCATAGCTGCCTCAATATCTTCAATCGCCTGATAGATAACCTTATAAAGCCTTAAATCAACGCCTTCCCGCTCTGCCGTCTGCTTCGCCATCGCATCGGGACGCACATTAAAGCCAATGATGATCGCATTGGATGCGCTTGCCAGAATGACATCCGACTCATTGATGGCGCCAACACCGCCATGGATCGCCTTGACCACCACTTCCTCATTGGATAGTTTCAGAAGCGACTGTTTTACTGCCTCTACGCTACCCTGTACATCCGCTTTAATGATCAGATTCAGTTCTTTCAGATTACCTTCCTTGATCTTAGAGAACAAGTCATCCAAAGACATCTTCGCCTTAGTGTCTTCCAGCAGTTTTACCTTATTCTGCGCAATAAATGTCTCAGCATATGTCTTTGCTTCTTTATCATTGCTATGACAGATAAATATCTCGCCCGCATTCGGAACATCATTTAAACCTAATATCTCAACCGGCGTGGAAGGAAGCGCTTCTTTTACTCTTCTTCCTTTATCATCCACCATGGCTCTCACCTTACCATGAGACGCGCCTGCCGAAATAAAATCTCCTACATGGAGCGTACCCTTCTGCACCAGCACTGTCGCTACCGGTCCGCGTCCCTTATCCAGCTCCGCTTCAATCACAAGACCTCTTGCGCGGCGATTCGGATTGGCCTTGAGTTCCAGTACATCAGCAGACAGCAGTATCATCTCCAGAAGTTCTTCGATACCTTCTCCTGTCTTTGCAGAAACGTTGGCAAAAATCGTCGTACCGCCCCAGTCCTCCGGAATAAGCTCGTACTCTGACAATTCCTGTTTTACACGATCGATATTCGCACCAGGCTTATCAATCTTATTCACTGCCACCACAATTTCAATGCCGGCTGCTTTGGCATGATTGATGGCTTCCACTGTCTGCGGCATCACACCATCATCTGCCGCAACAACAAGGATCGCGATATCGGTGGAATTTGCTCCACGCATACGCATAGAGGTAAACGCTTCATGTCCCGGTGTATCCAGGAACGTGATCTGCCTTCCGTCGATCGTTACCGTATATGCGCCGATATGCTGCGTAATGCCGCCAGCTTCACGGTCGGTAACATTTGTCTTACGGATCGCGTCCAATAAAGAAGTTTTACCATGATCTACATGCCCCATAACGCAGATGACCGGTGGTCTGGGAATCAGATCCTCCGTCTCTTCTTCCTCTTCTTTTAACAGTTCCGCGATTACATCAACCTTTTCTTCACGTTCGCACATAATTTCATAATCAAGAGCGATCTCCTCTGCACGCTCAAAGGAAATCTCCTGATTAACAGTCACCATCTCACCCTGCAAAAACAGCTTCTTTACGATGGCGGACGGCTGTATCTTCATTTTATCCGCAAGATCCTTGATCGTGATCTCATCCGGGATCACAATCGTTTTAATATCCTCTACGACCTCTTCCTTTTTCTTCTCCGGCTTAATGAAACGTCCGGCCTTGTTGTTCCGTCCTTTTCCTAATGTAAAATCTCCATCATCTTCATAAAGCTGATCTTTCTTGCTTCTCTTATCTTTATCCTGATTGTTGTTTCTTCTTTCTTCGCGATGCTTTTCCGTTGAATCCGCAATCGGTGTATCTGCCGCAAACGGTTTTCCACCCGGTCGTGCTCCCGGTCTCTGAAATCCTCTCTGATCTCCCGGTCTGCTTCCGTCAAAACGATTGTCCGGTCTTCCGTCTTTTCTTGGCATCCCATCCGGTCTTCTGGGTCCTGCCCCGTTGCTGCGGGGAGCTCCCTCCCCATTTCCGCGAAATCCTCCTTCACCATGATTTCTTTCTCCGCCTCTTGGCGGTCTGTTACGGTCACGTAAACCGCCGCCCTGTCCGGGGCGCTGATCATTGTATCGTCCTGCAGGATAAGACTTGTCGGTCCTTGGATTCTGTACAGATCTTTCCTGCACGGAAGGATTTTGATTTTGATTTTTATCCTGGTCTTCGCGCGGCTGTATCTGTTCTGCCACATCATTCGTTTCAACAGCTGCTGCCTTTTCCTCCCGCTGCACCTCCTGTTCCTGTAAAGAACGTCTCTTTTCTTCCTGCATCATACGATTCGTTACCGCTGCTGCACGGTCTCTGTCTCTTATAAACATCAGAC
>CAMWKA010000101.1 GCA_947174725.1 uncultured Lachnospiraceae bacterium
AACTATATGTTCCAAAATTAATGTCATTCTAGGATGTTAGAACATAGATCGGCGGAAATATATTTTCATACAAAGAGTTTTGTAAGCCGGACTCAACTCTTTTGCAATTACCTTTTCGTTGATTATTCCTATTTTATCACAGCTATGGGGAATTGCAAGACCAAGATTGCATATATTTTCATTGTAATAAGCGCTGCTTTTGCGCTTATTTGACCATAATTTTTAATTATGTTATACTGCATGCATAGTTGATCAAAGGCAGATTCGGAAACATTAGGAAAGGCATGGTTATTTTTATGAAAGAAAAACTTTATACAATCCCTCTCAACGATGCTATCAACGCTCATGACGAGTGTCCTCTGTGCTTCGTGGAGCGTTCTCTGGAACAGGATATGCTGGACTTTGCCTTAGGTTCCTGCGCTTCTTATATGGAAAGCGACGTCCGGGAGATGACAGACCGCGAAGGCTTCTGCAGGGCACATTTTAAAAAAATGTTCGAATATGGCAACACATTGGGCAATGCCTGGATTTTAAAAACCCACTATGTAAAAATGCGCAGCGAGTTTCAATCCATTACCAAAAATTACCAGCCCGGCAAAACCCGCCTGTCCGATAAACTCTTAAAGAAAAGTGCCGGCAATAACCTTCTGGCAGACTGGGTACATACCAAAGAATCCTCCTGTTACATCTGCAGCCGCATGAAGGAAATCTATGTCTGCTATATCGACACCTTTTTTGTGATGTTTGAACAGGATGAAGAATTCAGAAACAAGATCAAAAATTGTAAGGGCTTCTGTTTCCCTCATTTTGCGGATCTGTGTGAAGGTGCTGACAAAAAACTTTCCGGCAAAGCCCTGTCCGACTATTATGAAATAATCATCCCCCTGATGCAGCAAAATCTTGACCGCATGCAGGAGGATGTTGACTGGATGGTCGAAAAATTTGATTACCGTTATAAAGACGCCGACTGGAAAAACTCTAAAGATGCTATCCAGCGCGGGATGCAGAAACTAAAGGGCGGATATCCTGCGGACGCGCCTTATAAACCGACAAAGTAGCAGCTGTGACCCGTTATCTGTCCCACTTATCTGCCAAAGAATTGACCTGATCCGCAAATCTCGCAAGGTCTTTATTCGCGCCGCCCTCATTACGCCGGATGACGGCAAGCAGACGCTGGCCTGCGGCAAGCAGTCTTGCAAATACATCGGAGGCACGGGCAGCCTTTTTCCTGACTGCGATAGGAGCCGCTTCATAATCAAAGGTATCGGTCAAAAGATCAAATCTGGTTCCGCTGTAAGGCGCATAGGCCTGATAACCATATTCTGTGCTGATGCACTCCGCAAAATCCTTGGAAGATTCATCATCGCCATGAACCACAAATACCCTCTGGGGTTTTTCTCCAATCGCCTGCAGCCACTCCAATAAACCGTTCTTATCAGCATGCCCTGACATGCCCGGAAGCTGGGCGATCCTCGCACGGATATCGATCGGCTCGCCAAAGAGCTTCACTTCACCGGCTCCTTCCACGATGTTACGTCCCAATGTTCCGACAGCCTGATAACCCACAAATAAAATCGTACATTCCGGTCTCCAGAGATTATGTTTGAGATGATGACGGATACGTCCCGCCTCACACATACCCGAAGCGGAGATGATGACCTTAGGTTCTTCATCAAAGTTGATCAGTTTGGATTCCTCACTGGTAATGCTCAGATGAAGGTTGGGAAATGTCAATGGATTGATTCCCTTCTTTACCAACGCCATCGCCTCATCCGAGAAGCATCCCGCGATATTTTTCTGAAATACCCCTGTCGCCTCTACAGCCAGCGGACTGTCCACATATACCGGGAAATCTTCCGCGATCAGATTTCTCTCCTTGATCTCACGGATATAGTATAACATCTCCTGCGTCCTGCCCACTGCAAACGAAGGGATCACCACATTACCGCCCTGGTCTAAGGTTGTCTGTATGATGCCTGCCAGTTCTGTTACATAATCCGGACGTTCCGTCGTATGGTAACGGTTACCGTAAGTGGATTCCATGATTACATAATCAGCGCCATCCACATAACTCGGATCTTTGATCAATGTATGCTTTTTATTGCCGATATCTCCGGAAAAGACGATCTTCTTTGTTACTCCGTCCTCCGTCGCCCACACTTCGATGCTGGCAGAACCAAGAAGATGCCCCACATCCTTAAAGCGTACCTTGATTCCCTCACACAGGTCAACTACCTCATCATAATGCACGGGAACAAGCCTTTTGATCGCCCCGTCCGCGTCCTCCATAGTATATAAAGGCTCCGCCTGTGCCGCTCCGGCGCTACGTTTTGCCTTCCTGTTCTTCCATTCTGCCTCCTGCATCTGGATATGTGCGCAGTCGCGAAGCATGATGCTGCAGAGATCCACCGTTGCGTCTGTGGCAATAATCTGTCCCCGGAATCCTCTGGCATACAGCAAAGGTAATAATCCAGAATGATCTACATGGGCATGGGACAATAACACATAATCAATCAACCCTTCCTCCACCGGCAGGTCAATATTTTCAAAATAATTGATTCCCTGCTCCATACCGTAATCCAGCAGGATATGCTTTCCTGCCGCATTCAGATAATGACAGCTTCCTGTTACTTCATGCGTAGCTCCCACAAATGTCAGTTTCATGTGCCATCCCTCCCATATGCTATTTTTGTAATGCTTTCTCCACCTTAGACTCAGCCGCCATCACAATATCCTCCGCAATCTTCTGATTGATCTCCTTCAACACCTCTGCGGAGGGTCTTGCCGTATAATATCCCTGAATCAGGTCAACCCCCAGACTGATCACCTTACTCAGCTCCTCCTTGGTTTCCACACCCTCAGCAAGCACTTTGATATCATTGAGCCTTGCAAATTCCACCGTATTGCTGATAAAGAGCTGCTTATTCGTATCCTTATGGACATCCGTGATCAGAAAACGATCCAGCTTAATGACCTGCGGCTGATAACGCAGCAGATTTACAATATTGGAAAATCCCGTACCGTAATCATCGATTGCCAGCTGACAGGAAACGCCGTTACACTCCAGACACTTGATCTGCATCAGCTCCGCGTCCGTCGTTTCATTTTTCTCTATGATCTCTATCGTACAGTAGCCAAACAGATGACCATATTTCTCCACCAGCTGCTGATAATCATCATCCTTCAGAAAGCATCCCGGAATGGTATTGATAAACACACGCCTTCCCGAAAAATCATCAAAATGGGTATCCAGATATTCCATCACATTAAACAACGTTGCCCGCTCAATATCATACAAACGCTTATATTCACTTGCCGCATCCAGAATCTGGTCCGGTTTTAAATTGATCTTCTCATCTGTCCGCATCAGAGCCTCATACGCATAGATCTTTCCGGTCCTCGCATCAACGATGGGCTGGAAATGATACGTGAAAAGATTCTTCTCAATCAACAGATCAAAGATATGATAATCGACCTCATCTGCCTTTCCTTCTTCTATTATTGAAGGCTGTCCATATATCATTCTGTTCAGGTACATTTCACCGGTCGCAGCCTTAATAAAACTAAGCATGTCATTTTCCCACCCCGGTTCCGATATGATGCAGCCGCAATTGACCTCTATCTTAAATTCTTTGATGCGGGTCCTGCTATACTCATCGATGATCGGGAAAAATGTAGAGGTAGAATGGTCGATGGTCGGTCCTATCATTTCTGGGTCTTCGATGATATTCATAATGATAAACTCATCATCAGAAATCCTTGCAATTAAAGAACTGTTCGGATTGGCCAGCTGAAGCGCCTCCGATATCCGGCTTACGATCTCATCTGCAGTCTCCAATCCAAATTTTTGAAAAATATACCGGTAACGCTGAATCGCATAAATAGACACTGCAATATGATACTGCGAATATTCCTCATAGTTTTCATTGATCCGGTCGATCAGTCCCTTCATATTCAAAAGACCCGTGTGCGCGTCAAAAAGATGAAGCATCCCCATCTTTATCGTCATGTGTTCCTGCCTGATCCGGTTCACGATGACCCCAAAATCCAGATTGATGATACAGCATAAACGATGAAGTTTATCTACTGTCCCAGCAAGATCAGTCATCCGCGCCATATAATATCCACAGACCTCATCCGCCACATAGATCGCCTGAAACACAAACATGGTCTTTTCAGAAATGTGCTCCGCAAGCTTTGGATACATCTCCAAAAGATCAAATACTTCCTGTTCCTGTAAAATATCATTCTCATCTCTTGAAGAAATATTTACCATTTTATCGGTAAATGGAAAATCCGGATCTATTTCCGTATTTTTCCTTGCCATTGCCAGGAAATTGCTGTTCAGCGCAACCGCTGACGCCGGCAGGATATTATCGGAAAGATTACGTCCGATCACAGTAAGATCCGTACTCTCATGAATATGATCTATCTGGGAATAGATGATCTCCTCATGCATCCGCATATCTTCCAGAAGGCGCCCCAGCCGGTCAGCCTCCTCTTTGTATTCGTAATTTCTTTCCATATGACAGCCGCAGGATTCGGAAAGAATCATGGAATGACGTTCTTCCATCGTGTACGGCTCTGCATTTTTTTCCACGGCATCCTGCATCATTTTCAGACAGGCATCAACGATTTGGGGAATATCCTGTGCGCAGGTGGTAAGTTCGGGTTTATAAAACTTTACATCCGCCTGACCGCCAAACCCTATCACGATTACGTCCTGCGGCACTTTGATCCCATAACCATCCAAACATTCACAAGTCAACGCCGCAAATCGATTGTTGGCACAGACAACCGCCTGCGGAAGCTCTTTCTCATCAATCCACCGTTTGATCGCGTTGTTGATGGAATATCTGCGCTTCTCACAGCAAATGATGCCCCAATCAGGGATTTCCAATCCATAGTCTGACATGACCCCGCGAAAACATTCACGTCTCTGCACTATATCGGGTTTTGGGATCATCTCCTCCTGATCGATATAATAAATCTTCTCGGCGTGATGAACATCGATAATATGGGAAACCAGCGCCTTATAAGTATCCGTGTCATTCTTTTTGATGGAAAAACAACCGGGATATTCCCCATACACCACAACAACCGGAATTTTTTTCTTTTCTGCTTTAGAGATCAGTTGCTGCACAATCTTCTTATCGCAAAAACACGAGTCAATGATAATCAGGATATCCAACAAACCATAATTAATCATATGATAGATAGATTTCGCGCCCTCTTCACAATCATCGCCGGAAGAAAAGTCCGTAAAACTGTTAAACACCAGAAGACGGTAATCTTCCCTTAGGGCTTCATTATTTAATAATTGTACAAAGTTCGATGTAAATCCGTCCTGTAATTTTGTCAAACAGACTCCGGCAATCTTATATCCGTTCAGCATTTAACAGCTCTCCTAATGTTTCATTTGTCTACTAGTATATATTGCATCTGACTACTTTTCAATAATGAATTCTCGTCCAGGCAATCCGATTCCCAAAAGAATCCGTCAGCCATCAATACGGCAGGGTCATCCTAATAGATCAGCTTCATCCCTCCGCTGACTACTTCAAATTCATTGACCTCCAGCCCTTCTCCCCGTTCTCCGTCCAATGACCAGTCCTCTTTTGACGGACAGGTGATCTTCGCTTTCCTGACCTTGACAAGGTTGACCTGATCATGGTCAAAATTCTGTTCATACAACGCCTTAATGGTCTCGTTCAACTGCACAATATCCTTCGGCTGTCTGATCATAAGGATCTCAAACAGTCCATCTCCCAGATCGATCTCTCCATTATCCAGATTCATAACGCCTCCAAGAGAAAACGTATTGCAGACTGCTGTCAGAATAAACTCTCCCTCATAGACTTCTTCCCCGGTGTCGATCTCCATGTAATTGGGCGTAAACTGCGTAAGGTCTTTCATCCCCTCTAAAATATATGCCAGATGTCCCAGTGTATTCTTGAACTTCTGAGGCGTCTCGTAAGAAGTTCTGGCAAATAATCCACAGGATGCCGTATAAACAAATGTCCTGCCATTAAATATTCCAAGATCCAGCCGCTTCGGCGTCCCTTCCATGATACGGTTCGCAGCTTCCTCCGGATCTGACGGAAGTCCCAGACTGGACGCAAAATCATTGGTAGAACCTGCAGGGATGTAGCCAACCGGTTTCTTCCAGCCGATCTTCTTTGCACCGCTCAATGTTTCATTCAGTGTACCGTCACCGCCCATACATACGATCAGGTCGATCTGATCATCCACATGTTCCTCGACAAATGTTGCAGCATCCCCTGACTTTCTGGTATAACTGACAATCGTTTCATATCCATGATCCGCAAAAATATTGATAATATCATTTAATACATTCCCCTTTTTCCGGATTCCCGCATTGGGATTGATGACCATATAGATCCTTTTGAATGTTCCCACCTAGTTTACCGTTCCCTTCCATCATAATGCTGATGCGTTTTGACCCTACCGCTCAACAATACGATTATTTTCCGCGTCATATCCATATCCGGCGGCTTCCAGTCCCGCCATCAACGCCGTCTGGTCGATATCCATATCATCACACAAGCGTGCCAGACTGGGATAAAAAT
>CAMWKA010000102.1 GCA_947174725.1 uncultured Lachnospiraceae bacterium
TTCCTAAAGGATTTGGCAACGGTATACTGCTCGGACGACGTGATGCTTGCGAAAGCAAGAAGTATCAAAGTCTATTCATTTAAGGAAGAAGGACCTCACAGAAAATGCATCAGTTCGCTGAGCGTTATCCAGATGCTCTCGGAATTGTCATCGGCGGTCAGTGTCCAAAATGTGGGTGAAATGGATGTTCTGGTAGAATATGATGCCGGAAAGAAAGCAAATCCGTTCCTGCAGAAGATGAAGATTGCCATGGTGGCATTGGTCAGTTTTTTTGGTACAGGATTTACGATTATGGCGTTTCATAATGATATCGGAATTGAGGACTTATTTTCCGGGATCTATGAACAGGTCATGGGAAAACCGTCCAGCGGTCTTGGGGTTTTGGAATTTTCCTATTCGATCGGTCTTGCGGCCGGTATTACATTGTTTTTTAATCATTTAGGCAGTAAGCGTCTGACGGTTGACCCGACGCCCATCGAGGTGGAGATGAAAATATATGAGGATGATATCAATACGGCTCTTATGGAAGAGGAGAAACGCAAAGGGGAAAGTATGGAAGTGGAATGAGATCCTGTGGTCCAAATTGCAGGCTGTGGAAAGGCATGGTGATTTAATATGAAAGGATTATTGTTATGTTTGTTGGTCATTGCCGGATTCAGCTTTGGAACACTTGTTTCAGCGGGTGTTCTCACGGTGCTGGTTTCTGTGGGTCTGATACCGCGGTTTGCACAGAAGACGAAATCTGCGGATCATATTCTTCTTTATGAAAACGCAGTTGTTCTCGGAACAATCATTGGCGGTATTTTGACGGTTTTTTCGTCATTTATAAGATTTCCGGAGGGTGCAGGACGGTTTGGGATCGTTCTTCTCGTGATTTATGGTCTGTTTGGCGGTATGTTTGAAGGATGCGTGGCGCTTGCCATCGCGGAGATGTTAGACAGTATTCCGATCTTTTCCAGAAGAGTCGGCTTTCACCAAGGGATCGAGGTATTTGTCGCTGCCGTAGCCCTTGGTAAAGTCGCCGGTTCTTTATCTTATTTTTTCTATGAAATCTATCTGTATGGTGGGAGCTGAGATGAATATGCTTCCTGCGTAAACACAGATCTTATATGAGCATCTATTGATCATTCCGCCTTGATTTCTTTCCAGTACTGATCCATCAGTTCAGTGGTCTCTTCGTCCATCAATTGATATACTTCGCAGTTTTCCAGTGTATTGAAATCCGGGAAAAGAAGGGGATTGTTTACGACATCTTCCTCCAAAAGCTCCCGTACAGCGTCATTGGAAGGCGGATAATAAACATATTCAAAGTTCTGCGCTACGATGTCCGTCTGGCAGCAAAGATAATCAAGGAACAGATATACTGCTTCCGGGTTATCGCAGTCTTTGGTCATCGCCCAGCAGTCGATCCAGAGATTGCTGCCGTCTTCCGGTACAACATAAGCAAGATCTTCATTTGTTTCGCATCCGAGCAGTCCGTCTCCGGAATATACCACAGCGATTGCAGCATTTTCCGCAATCATCTCATCCCGGGCTTCATCCACAAGATAGGACTGTACAGCGGGTTTCTGGGAGATCAGCAGATCCCTTGCCGCGGCAAGTTCGTCGGGATTACTTGTATTGCAGGAGTACCCAAGATATTTCAGGGCAATCATAAATGCGTCGCGCATACTGTTCTGCATGATGATATTGCCGGAATATTCCCCGTTAAATAATACATCCCAGTTTGTGGGTGGTTCTGAAACCATGTTTTTATTATATAAAAGACCTACGGTGCCCCAGAAATAGGGGAGGGCATACTGGTTGCCGGGGTCAAAGCTTGCGCAGAATTCCCAGACATCATCACTGATGTTCTGAATATTGGGAAACTGTGTGAAATCCATAGGCTGCAGCTCTCCTTCTTCCATCAGTTTCATGATGATATACTCGGAAGAACACAGGACGTCATACTGGATGGCGCCGGAAGAATATTTGGAATAGAGTTCCTCCGGAGTCATGGCTTCTTCATATAATACTTCAATACCGGTCTCGGCAGTGAATTGATCCAGAATGGCAGGATCAATATACATACCATAATTAAATACGGTAATCTGCTGCGTCGGTTCCTTTGATCCTCCGCAGCCCATGAGAGATGTTGCGGCAAGCGCCGCTGCACATAAAACAGCCAGAATTCTTTTTTTCATAATCATTGGTCCTCTCTTTTAAATATGATTGACCGGCGTATTTCTTATGCCGTGTTTTTTGGGTGGTGCACTCAATATATTTGCCACGATCAGAACCAGTACAGTGATCAGGAAGATGATCGTGGAAAGAGCGTACATTGTGGGCTGGATCCCTTTTCTGATCTGGGAATAGATCATGGTGGATAAGGTATTGACTCCCGGCCCTTTGGTAAAATAAGTGATTACAAAATCATCCATGGACATGGTTACTGCCATAAAAAATCCGGAGATAATGCCGGGGGTAAGTTCCGGCAGTACGACCTTAAAAAAGGAATATACGGGCCCTGCTCCCAGATCCCTTGCCGCCTCATAGATACTGACGTCCAATTGATTGAATCGGGGCAGGATGCTCAGAATGACATAGGGAATATTAAAGGTAATATGCGCCAGCATGATACTGGAAAATCCCAGAGGCATAAAGCGGATCAGTAAAAGCATCATAGCAATACCCGTTACGATGTCCGCGTTCAGCATGGGAATATTCGTGACTGCCATGACAACGGCGTATTCCCTTCTCCGCATGGCGTCAATGCCGATACAGGCAAGCAGCGCGATGATCGTTGCAACAAAGGCGGATCCCAGTGCAAGAACAATGGTGTTTTGCAGCGCGGAGCTGACCACCGAAGTACGGAAAATATCATGATACCAGTCTAAGGTAAATCCACCCCATACGACACGGGATTTGGAACTGTTAAAAGACAGCACCACCAATACCAGAATCGGTGCATATAAAAATATCATGATGATTGTCAAATAAAATTTACAGATAAAATTTTTCACACTAAACCTCCATGTCAGAGCAGTTTCACTGCGAATGAAAAACGCCGCTTTTGCGTTTTTCGGTGTGAAACTTAATATATCTTAGGCAGTGTTTTTTACTGCCTTAGATATATTTTTCACACTTACCAAACCAGCGATTCGCGGTCTTTTTTCTCTTGTTTTTGCGAAAATGCAAGTCCGATGACTACAAAGATCATCAATGCAAAGGACAGTCCCGAACCCAGATGCCAGTTCATGCTGGTGATAAATTCCTGCTCAATAACATTGCCGAGCAGCTGGATCTTGCCGCCGCCCAAGATGTCAGGGATGACGAAAGAGGTCAGGCAGGGGATAAATACCATTGTGATCCCACTGATGATACCAGGTTTCGACAAAGGCAGGATGACGTGCCACACGACAGAGGGATAGGAAGCACCCAGATCTTTAGCGGCATCAATCAGATCATCATCAATATCCATGACGGCATTGTAGATCGGCAGGATCATATAAGGCAGAAAATCATAGACCATGCCGAAGACGATGGCGCCGGGTGTGTTGATGATGGAAAGCGGCGCGATTCCGAACCATGAAAGTATCATGTTTAAAATCCCGTTTTTGCTCAAAATCATCTGAAGCGCAAGGATTCTCAGGATGGAATTCATCCACATGGGTAAGACCATGATCAGAATGATGATCCCTTTATTATTCATATTCAGGCGGCGCAGCACCAATGCCAGCGGGAATGACACCAGCAGACAGAGAGCTGTACATGCCAGCGACAGTTCCAAGGACAGCAGTGTTGCCTTGATATGTAGCGAATCCAATATAGCGGTTATATTTTCCAGAGTAAATCCCCCTGCTTTATCGGTAAACGCGTAGTAAGCCACAAATAAAAGAGGAAGTACGATAAACGCGCTCATCCAGATGATATATGGGGCTGCGATATATTTACGTTTCATACGGTGTATGCCTTTCCTTTATATAATGGTTTTATATCTCTTACGCTTATTCCTTCTGGATGACAGCCTCATCCTCCGATTCCGGTTTGTTCATGATCTGGATGTTAAAAGGTTTCACATACAGATCGATCTCCGCGCCGACTTCATGATAGGCGGTGGTGTGGATCATCCAGTCAATGCC
Organism: uncultured Lachnospiraceae bacterium; assembly: GCA_947174725.1. GTDB lineage: Bacteria > Bacillota > Clostridia > Lachnospirales > Lachnospiraceae > NK4A136. The sequence goes on from CAMWKA010000102.1 coordinate 4,122, forward strand.
GATTCCCTTTGCGAAGATTTCATAGTGGACACCCTTAAATAAAACAGAGGTGACGACGGCAGGGAAAATCCCCTGACCCTTTTCCCGTATTTCCACATCTTCGGGACGGATCACCACATCCACGGGTTTATTGATGCCAAAGCCCTTATCCACACAGTCAAAGCGGACGTCATTGATACTGACCAGTTCATCCTGGATCATTGTTCCGGCAAGCAGGTTGGCGGAACCGATAAAATCTGCAACAAAAGCATTCTGCGGCTCATTGTAGATGTCTTCCGGTGTGCCGATCTGCTGGATATATCCCTGATTCATAACGACGATCTTGTCGGACATCGTCAGGGCTTCCTCCTGATCATGGGTAACATAGATAAAGGTAATGCCAAGTTCTTTTTTCAGCCGGATCAATTCCTTCTGCATATCCTGCCGGAGTTTTAGGTCAAGCGCGCCAAGGGGTTCGTCTAATAAGAGGATCTGCGGTTCATTGACGATTGCCCGCGCAATGGCGATTCTTTGCTGCTGTCCTCCGCTTAAAGAGCGCGGCTTTCTCTTTTCAAAGCCGGTAAGATTGACAAGTTCCAGAGCATACTTGATTTTTTTGCTGATATAATCGTCATCCTTTTTTTTGATCTTAAGACCAAAGGCAATATTTTCCGCAACAGTCATGTGTGGAAACAAAGCATATTTCTGGAAGACGGTATTGATACAACGCTTTTCCGTAGGTAGCGTGGTGATATCTTCCCCCTCCATTAAAACGCTGCCCTGATCGGGCATGACAAACCCTGCAATGATCCGGAGCGTAGTGGTTTTTCCACAGCCGGAGGGACCAAGAAGCGTGACGAATTCATTACGCTTGATTTCCAGAGAAAGATCCTCCAGAACCAGTTCTCCGTCAAAGGATTTTGTAATGTTGTTTAAGGATAATATATTTTCCTGCATGTTATGTACCTCATAAAATATGTGCGTTTGCGTGGATAGTAACCGTTTTAAAAGCTGGGCGGGGTGCTGATCCATAAAAAGGCGGCGATGGTATTGCCCGCGTTAAATATCTGGTGCTTTTGGGAGCAGGAGTAATAAAAAGATTCTCCTGTTTTGATCAGATAGCTGGTTTCATTCAGTACCAGCCGGAGCTGTCCCTTTAAGACATAACCAAATTCCTCCCCGGTATGCGCTTTATCGGAAACCGTGTTTCCGCCGGGAGCAAGCCGGATCAATAAAGGTTCCATCATGTTTTTTTGGGCATCGGCAACGAGCCATTGGATCGTATTTTTATTTTCTTCGTCAATTTTTTCAAAATAATCGTCCTGATGATAGACCACGGGCGGTTTTTTCGTATCGCTGAAAAATTCTCCGGGGGTACAGCCCAGGCACTGCAGGATGTCTAAAAGCGTCGGCACTGATGGGACCGTCAGGTCGCGTTCCAATTGTGATATGTAACCTTTGGTCAGTTCCGTGCGGTCGGCGAGTTCCTGCTGCGTAAGACTGTGCTCATTGCGGAGATCTTTCAAACGCTGCCCCAGCTTTAAATCATTATACATTGTGTCAGTACACCTTCCTAAAAATAGCATATTTTTTGAATAGCATATTTTTGGCAGACGACCCTGTAAAAAGTCGCAGTAAAAATATACTTAAAGTTTAGAGATTGTTTTATTTGCTGTATTTATTATACAGGTATTCAATATAATGTCAATCATATATTGTAAAATAATAAAAAAATATGATAGAATATGACTGCTGTCCATGTTGGCAGATTGAAAAATCAAAGAGTTTTTAATTTGTGTCTACGGCATAGCACTAAAGGGCATTAAAATTTACTGGTTGTGGAAAGACATGGTTATTAGCATGAAGTGGGACAGGAAAATGAGATAAATATAGAGAGCATGATTATGAAAGAGCAAGTTGGTAAACATTGGAAAATATTTAAGAATGGTATGAAAGACGGCGTGCCGATTGCGCTGGGATATTTTGCGGTATCCTTTTCGCTGGGGATACAGGCGAAGCAGATCGGTGTATCCGCTATTGCGGCGACAGTGATGTCGCTGACGAATCTAACATCCGCCGGTGAAGCGGCGGCATTGACGCTGATCGCTGCCCATGCCCCTTATCTGGAGATGGCAATATCCCAACTGGTGATCAATATTCGCTATATGCTGATGTCCTGCGCGTTGTCTCAGAAATTGGATCCGGAGATGCCGTTTTATCACCGGTTTCTGGTGGCATTTGGCGTGACGGATGAGATTTTCGGAATCTCAATCGGTGTTTCGGGGAAATTGAACCCGCTTTATTCTTATGGTGCCATGGCGCTTGCGATTCCCGGATGGACGATTGGAACATGTCTGGGTGTGATTATGGGCAATATCCTTCCGAAGACGATTGTTAATGCACTGAGTATAGCTC
>CAMWKA010000103.1 GCA_947174725.1 uncultured Lachnospiraceae bacterium
CTATTATTGTAGTCTATACTATCACAATAGTCTAAGCATGTCAATCAAATAATTTAGGAAAGAACTTCTAATTGATAACTCAATTTAATTGAGTTATCAATAATTGCTTTAGCAATTTTACTCACCGCCGTTCTATATACCAGCTGTATGCATCAAAAATCAAGGTCTGTCTGGTTTCGCAAAAGATCGGCGACAGGGTTTGTTTCATCTGCCGGTAAATCTCATTCTCGGTTTTCTGTCCGCTTTGAATCTGCAGATGAACATTTGACTGCGTCATCATAAAACGTATAAAAGTGTCTAAGTCAAATTCCTGCTGCATCCTGTATGTCACTTGATCTTTTATGATAAATCCTTCCGGCAGATCACTTTGATGCCATACTTCTTCGTTTCGGGGCGGTTTGGGGAATTCTGTCAGATAGAACTTATAGAACCACTCCGTATAAGCGTCGTTTTCCAGCATATGATCCGAAATCCAGAAATCATATATGACAAGCAACGCCTTAGACGCCATAACAAGTTTCATATTTTCAAGAAATGCATCCTTATCCACCCAGTTAATGACTCCTGCGGCAGTGACAATATCGTATGGCACTCCGGGAAAATGGGTTTCCTCGGCTTTCGCCGCGTAAAAAGTATATTCCGAAGCGTCGTGGTTTTCTATGCACGCCTGAATCATTTCCCTTGAAATATCGGTTCCTGTTACGCTGTCACAGATCAGGTTTAACGCTCTGGTAGACAGCCCTGCACCGCAGCCAACGTCAAGTCCGTTATGAAAGTTCTTTCCGATATTTAAGTCAGACTTCATACGTTCAATGACAACCTTATGCAGCCACGGTCTATCGCATGCATAGCCGTGAGCAATTCTTTTGTCGTCAAATGATCGGTTATCCAATGCGGCGTTACTCCCTTTAGTCTATATTTTAAAACAATTCCGGATGGTTCTCTAAGCCATCTGCTTCAGTAATATCCCTTATGACTTTACATGGAACACCTGCTGCAAATACATGCGCCGGAATATCATGGGTCACTACACTTCCAGCTCCAATCACAGTACCGGCGCCAATAGTAACTCCGCCGCAGACCGTAACATTACCGGCAATCCAGCAATTATCCTGTATGGTAATGGGTTTTGCATATTCCTGATCCGTTACTACGCCATCTGGTCTTGCAAACATATTCCTATCCTGAAACCTCATGGGATGAACAGGCGTCAGCAAAGATACATTAGGGCCAATAAACACATTTTCTCCTATTGTCACAGGACAGCAGTCCACACAGGTAAAATTAAAATTCGCATAACTATTTTTGCCTATGGTTGTGAAACAACCATAATCAAACTGAACCGGTCCCTGTAGATATACCCGCTCTCCCATTGCAGGAAGCAGTTCCTTTAGAATCTCTGCCCGCCTTTCATCAGTTTCCAGACATTGATTATATTCCAGACTGAGACCATGCGCCTTTTCCCTTAATTTCACCAATGTAATATCAGCCGGATCATATATTTTTCCCGACAGCATCTTCTCTTTTTCCGTCATCGTATCCCTCCGCGTAACCTTGCCATGAAGCATCTCCCTGTTCGATCATATTACAAATTTTATTGATTGCTCACCTCAATAAACTTCTCCAATGTTGCCATCGCTTTACCGGAATCGATCAGCTCCGCTGCCAATGCAACACCATCCTTCATGGACTCCGCCTTGCCGCCCAGATAAAGTCCTGCGCCCGCATTCATCAGCACCGCATTGCGCTTATGCCCTTTCTGACCGCTTAAGATCTCACGGGTGATCGCAGCATTTTCCTGTGGCATGCCGCCGACAAGATCTGCTTTGGTGCATCGTTCAAATCCAAAATCCTCCGGCGCGATCTCATAGGATTTAAACCAGCCGTCCTTAAACTCGCAGACGCTGGTCGGTGCGCTCATGGAGATCTCGTCTAATTTATCTTTTCCATAGACTACCATACCTCTCCTGACGCCAAGGTTCATCAATACCTGTGCCAACGGCTCTATCAGATATTCATCGTAAACGCCTAACAGCTGTATCTTCGGGCTGCCCGGATTGGTCAGCGGGCCGAGGATGTTAAATACGGTCCGAAAACCCAGCTCCTTACGGATGGCTCCCACATATTTCATGGAAGCATGGTACTTCTGCGCAAAGAAGAAACACATGCCCACTTCCTCTAGCAGTCGGACGCACTGCTCCGGGCTCTGTTCGATATTCACCCCGAGCGCCTCCAGACAATCCGCCGTTCCGCACTTGGAGGAGGCCGCCCTGTTTCCATGCTTTGCAACCTTCATTCCGCCGGATGCGATTACCAGCCCGGAAGTGGTAGAGATGTTAAAGCTGTGTGCATTATCCCCACCGGTTCCTACGATCTCAAATACTTCCATACCGGTCTCCACCTTGGTGGCATGATCCCGCATCGCCGCCGCACATCCCGCAATCTCATTGGTGGTTTCCGCTTTGGCGCTCTTAGTGGAAAGTGCGGACAGGAACGCCGCATTCTGTGTCGGCGTCGTCTCCCCGCTCATGATTTCATTCATCACCGTGTACGCTTCGTCATAACTTAAGTCTTCCTTGTTTACGATCTTTACAATTGCCTATTTAATCATTTTCTTTTCCTCCTCTTATTCATAATTGAAATTTTAAGTTTTTGCAAACCAATAGCTTTATAATATAAAATTATATAACATCCTTTTCCCATCCGGCGTCATGATGGATTCCGGATGAAACTGCACCCCGTAGATCGGATACTCCCTATGCTGCACCGCCATCACCTCGTTATCCTCCGTTACTGCAGTCACTCTCAGGCAGTCCGGAATCGTATTTTCGTCCGCCGCCAAAGAATGATACCGTGCCACCGGCGCTTTCTCCGGGCATCCGGCAAACAGCGGGCAGTCCTTCTCAAATCTCACCTCCGACTGTTTCCCGTGCATCAGCCGTTTTGCATAGGTGATTGTCGCCCCATAAGCCATACAGATTGCCTGATGTCCAAGGCAGACTCCGAGGATCGGTATCTCCTTTCCCAAGATCTTGGCTGCCTCCAGTATGATACCGGCATGTTCCGGTCTTCCCGGTCCCGGTGACAGGATGATACGGTCCGGCTTTAGCTTACGAATCTCATCAACGGTCATTTCATCATTCCGGATCACCCGGATATTCGGATCGATCTCCCCGATCAGCTGATACAGGTTATAAGAAAAACTGTCATAGTTATCAATCAACAGGATCATACATTTACCTCCTTCGCCAGCTCCAATGCCCTGACTACTGCCTTGGCTTTATTGATGCACTCCTCATACTCCTTCTCCGGCGCCGAATCTGCGACGATACCCGCGCCGCTTCGGATAAACACCCTTCCGTTTTTCTTATACGCAATACGGATAGCAATACAGGTATCCATATTCCCCGTAAAGTCGATATAGCCGATCGCCCCGCCGTAAATTCCGCGTTTATTATTCTCCAGTTCTCCGATCAGCTGACAGGCACGGATCTTCGGCGCGCCGGAAAGCGTTCCTGCCGGAAGGACTGCCCCGATGGCGTCCAGAGCATCATACTCTTCCCTGATCTCTCCCCGGACCGTGGAGCCGATATGCATTACATGGGAATACCGCTCAATGCTGTGCAGTTTTTCCACCTGTACGCTGCCGAATCTGCTGACCCTGCCAAGATCATTCCTTCCCAGAGCGACTAACATATTGTGCTCCGCAAGCTCCTTCTCATCTGCAAGCAGCTCCTTCTCCAGCGCTTTATCCTCCGCTTCATTTTTTCCTCTGGGTCTGGTGCCGGCAAGGGGAAACGTATGCAGAACGCCGTCTTCCAGTTTTACCAACGTCTCAGGCGACGCGCCTGCCACCTCCACATCCGTTCCGGAAAAATAAAACATATACGGAGAAGGATTCATCGTCCGGAGAATACGGTAGGTATTCAGCAGGCTTCCCTCAAAGGGCGCGCTTAACCGGTTCGATAATACGATCTGAAAGATATCCCCCTCATGGATATAACGCTTTGCTTTCTCCACCATATCACAATAGGTCTTTCTGTCAAACAGGGGCTTCACCTCATCCAGAAGATGTCCGCCCGCTTCCTCCTTCTTTTCCCCATTCTGCAGAAGCTCACAAAGTTGCTTTAACTCCATCACCGCCTTGTTGTAGCCGGTCTCCGGGTCCTCCAGCGGCATATTCACGATCAGGATGATCTTCTGGCGGATATGATCAAATGCAATGACCTTATCAAACAGCATCAGATCCAGATCCTTAAACGCCTCCTCATCCTGCACCTCCACTGCTGCCGCAGGTTCCTGATAACGGATATAATCATAAGAAAAATATCCCACCAGTCCGCCGGTAAAAGACGGAAGATAATCAAACCGGGGACTCTTATAATCCGCAAGCAGCTCCCGTAGTACCTGTGCCGGATCGTCCGTCTTCAGACGGATGCTGCCTGCTGTCATCTCTCCGCCGGTACAGGTGATCTCCATCTTTGGATCGTAACCCAAGAAGGTATAACGTCCCCATTTTTCCTGCTCCGCCACTGACTCTAACATATAACAGTGTGACGATACCTTTTTTAAAATCTTCATCGCCTCAATCGTCGTACAGATATCCGACAAAATCTCACAACTGACCGGCAGAACTTTATATTCACCTGTTGCAGCGATCCTTTTCACCTCTTCTAATCCCGGCTTAATGTCCATAACAGTCTCCTTCCTTGATTTATCAATCATAAGATATCAGCAAATCCCTGTAATAAAATAAAAACGCCCCTCACAGAATAGAATACTCTGTCAGGGACGAAAATATCAAACTTTCGCGGTGCCACCTTGATTCATGGCATATGCTATGCCATGCACTCTGCAGGATACGTATTATGCTTAACCACATTACTATACTTTGCGACATAACTATACTTGACAGCATATATGATATCCCCGGCAGCTAACGTATGCCTCACGTTGCAGAATACTTTGCATTTTATTGCATTTGACTGCACCCTCAGCGGTCCATTTGACAACTTGTTTCTCATCCGGTTCTCAGCATCCCGGACTCTCTGTACAGGCATCATTGCCGTTATCTCCGCTTCACAGGTTTTTCTATTAAATTGGTTATATGCTACCACAGTTCCTAATATCCGTCAAGTTCCACGGCATATTTTCTTTCTCAAAAAAATTATGTCAGTTCATCACATCCACAAAATCCACCAGTGGAAATGCATAAATGTTTTTGTGCTTATTTTCAGGCACAAGCAAAAGCAGTCTGTAATCTTTACTGCGTACCATGACATTTGCCCATAAGAATCTTGTTCGGCTTTTTCCTTCATATTCATAAACCACTAATTTTTGATTAAACATTCTGCTTCCAAGATGCAATGGCCATGGCGAAGGTTTTATCTGACTGGCTTTTACAATGTAATATTCAGTTTTCGCTTTTTTTAAAGCCAGACACTCAACCAGCACACAAATCGCAATCAGAAAATCATCCAGCTGAAAGAGAAACATTAAAAATGCAAAATATCCAAACGCAGTCATTTTTGCCTGTGTATTCACATCGTCCGAAAGGCCTATTACAAGCATTATGACAATCCCAAAAATTGACGATATAACCAAAATAGCAAAAAACTTTTTCATTGCAGATTTTTGCAATCTTTTTAATATAATTTTCTTTTTTTCATCTTCTAAAATCATAATCTAAACCTTTTTCTCCTTTTTTGTTTCCCGTGTTTTATTCTCCAGATTTTATCATAAACGGTCATGATTTCCACGATGAAACCACTTATCCAGCCTCTCTCTGGAAAGCAGCGAATTGATCACCAACGCCAGAAAAACCCCGACCCCCGTATCAACCGCGCGCCAGACAGCATAATCCAAATGCCGTGCCGGCGTATCAAATAAAATAACGCAGAGCACCACACCACCCGCCTGCACCCCTCCGGGCCAGCGACAGAGCACGCTGACGGAAACCAATACGATAATTCCAATAAATACAAGGGGCAGTCGGATCCAATCATTTCCTTCCGGAAAGATCAGAAACTCGATCCAGTACAGACCGATGCCAATTATACCTCCTATGATCGTCCCGAAAAAACGGTTGCCTGCGCTTTTTCTGGAGGTCTCCATATCCGTTCCCATACCGACGATTGCCCCAATGCAGGCAAAGGTCGGATTATGATCCGGAATAAAGATATAGATCAAAGCGGCAAGTGCCGCCGCTAATGCCGTCTTGATACTGCGAAGTCCCAGTCCGGGAATCGGCGCCCGAACAGGTCGATGCTGCCGTTTCTGCGCTGTCTGATTCTCTTTTTCCATAAATACCTTTCCGAAAGTTATTTTCCTAAAAAATCTTTTGCAGATTTTGCTATAGCATCATCAATATCATTACGTTCCGCTGTTTCTGCCAGAAGCTTTTTAAACTTATCGTGGCTGTTTTTATCATTACATATTCTATTCAACATCCAAACCGTATGCATTGAAGGTGAACGCTTTATAGATTGATAGAGAATATCCTCATATCC
>CAMWKA010000104.1 GCA_947174725.1 uncultured Lachnospiraceae bacterium
AACCTGGACGGCGGTGGAAAGTCCAATATCAAGACGGGAATAGGCTTCTTTGATCATATGCTGGAGGGATTTGCAAGGCATGGCTTTTTTGATCTGGACATTACGGTGAATGGAGATCTGTCTGTTGACGGGCATCATACGGTGGAGGATACGGGGATCGTCCTTGGAAACGCGATTGCAAAAGCTGCCGGAGATAAGAAGGGCATGGCGAGATACGGTTATTTTATCCTGCCCATGGACGATGCTCTGGTACTCTGCTCCATTGATTTCTGCGGCAGACCGTACCTGCAGTTCGACTGTGAAATTCCCTCAGACCGCTGCGGTTATTTTGAAACAGAACTGTTACGGGAATTTTTCTATGCTGTATCTTATTCCGCGGGGATGAATATACATATAAAAAAGATTTCAGGGATGAATTCCCACCATATTATAGAGGCATGCTTCAAGGCATTTGCCAAGGCTCTGGATATGGCGACATCTATGGATCCGCGGGTGAAGGACGTCCTTAGTACAAAGGGAAAATTATAAATGGGTTACCATACAAAGCAGACTAAAACAGAGGGAGTGTATTGATGAAGTTGAAAACAAAAACCAGAAAAGACAGTGCGACAATCTGTTTTAGTTTTTACGCGTTTGGCGCTGCTCTGACTCTGTTGATCTTTTTGATAACTTTTCTTACGGCTAAGAAAGAACCTGAGCCAATTCCTTTTTCTGATCAGTGGTCTTCTGATATGGGGATGACACAGACTGCTGATCTGCAGCATCCCGATTCTGAACATTTCCAGAATTCATTTTATGCGGTTCTGCCGGCACGGCTTAGAATGGGAGACTGCCTGTGGTTTCAATATAGAAATGGTTATTATACCGTATCCGTAGATGGCAAGATCAGATCGGAGAATATTTCAGAAGGCTATTCAGTTATTTATGGAAAAACTTCAGGAACAAACTGGGCATGTATTCCTCTTGAGGAAGAAGACGCCTCCAAAACGATACAGATCAGTTTCATGGCCAGCTATGACGATAACAGCGCGTATATTGATGAAGTGTATATCGGGCAGATTACCGGTGCAATGCGTCTTGTCTTATCTGACCGGCTGTTTGATATGACGCTTTGCGTGCTGTTGATGACTCTGGGCGCGGTTCTGGTCTTATTGTATGTTGTTTTTGCGTCACTGGTCAAGGGATTGCCGAAAGAACTGCTTTATCTGGGAACATTTGCTTTCTTTGCTTCCTTATGGTCTTTATCTGAGTTAAATATACTACAGCTCTTTACGTCAAAAAATGCGGGGGTCTTTCATAATCTGACCTGCATGACGCTGATGTTGATCGCATTTCCGCTTGTGCTTTATTTTAAGGCTGATCTGGATAAGAAAAACAGGTTCCTTGCCCCGCTTTACGCATTTATCATGGTGCTGAATTTTACGGTCTGCTGTGTTCTGCATTTCCTGGGGTTATATGATTTTCATGTTACACTGTGGCTGACGCATACCACCATCGGGATAGGAGCGTTACTGATTATATATGCCAATTTTATAAGGTGCTATAAAAATCCGGAACGGAGCAGAAGTGATATCCCTTTGGCAATCTGTATGGTGCTGTTTATTGTTGCCTGGATCACGGATATCATAAGACATAAATTGGGCGGAATCAGTGATTCTTCTTTCTACACCAGAATCGCGCTTTTTATTTATATCATGGCACTCTGCATTAAGAGCCTTATATATGTTGTAGCTATGGTGAGGAAGGGAATGAAGTCGGACATTATTGCCCATCTTGCCTATGAGGATGGACTGACAGGTCTCGGCAACCGTACTGCTTACGATGAAAGACTTGAGACGTTAAAGAAGAGGGAATTAACGATATTTGTTTTTGATATCAATAATTTAAAACAAGTGAATGATACCTTCGGACATCAGTGTGGAGATGAATTGATCAAGGCGGGGGCAGATGTCATCGACTCCGTATTTGGTGAAACCGGCAAATGCTATCGTGTCGGCGGAGATGAATTTATCTGCCTGGCAGACAGTATTGTAGATGCAGAAGATTATGCGGATCGGTTTCATAAGAAGATCCTGGAATTTAATCAAACAAAGTCGCTTGATTTTCCGTTGATTATTGCATTAGGTTATGTATGTTTTGATGGAGGAGGCGATATTTCTTCTGCGGTGGAGGCTGCGGATCATAGGATGTATGAGAATAAAAAAGAACTGAAAAAAGAAGAAAACAAAAAATAATATCAGAAATAAAATCAGGAAGGGTATCGTATTACTATGGAACAGAAAAAATTTACGGCATCAATTTACTTATATCTTGGACAGGCAGTAAAGGGGCTGCGTGATAAAACAGTGATTGCAGAACATCCGGAGGAGCTTGCTGCCGATTTCTCTAATAATAATGCTGATGAAATCCTCATATTTGATATGTCGGAAGGTGATGAAGAACATGAGCAGGCGATCAGCGTGATCAAACGGATCATTGATGCCGTCGAGATCCCGGTGATGGCTGCCGGCAATGTCAGAAGGTTTGAGGACGTAAAAAAACTATTGTACGCAGGATGTCAGAAGGCAGGTCTTAATTATGCCAAGGACAGTAATATTAAATTGACGGAAGAAGCGTCCAAGAGATTTGGCCGGGAGAAACTCTTTGCCTGTATCGACTGCGCGGATCAAATCGAAAGTACAAGACAAATTATGAATGAGTATGTATCGGAATTGGTGCTGATTGAGCATGCAGGTGTGGGTACATTAAAAGAATGTATGACCGCAACGGAACTGCCGCTGATCGTTCCGATGGCGGACGCCATGCCGGATACGATCGCAGCGATGCTGGGAAAGGAAGAGATCGATGGTATCTATGGGGATGTTGTCAATCATAATGCAAAAGATATCAATGCCATGAAATCATTCTGTTCCGAGCAGGGGATCAGTGTCAATGGATTTGACGCAAAGATCTCGTGGGAGGAATTGGCGAAAAATTCCGATGGTCTTGTGCCGGTTGTGGTACAGGAATACCGTACAAAGGAAGTTCTGATGGTGGCATATATGAATCAGGAAGCGCTGGAAGCGACGGTCAAGACGGGACGGATGACCTATTACAGCAGAAGCCGTAAGACACAGTGGGTAAAAGGCGAGACCAGCGGACATTACCAGTTTGTAAAATCTTTAACGGCAGATTGTGACAAGGACACGATCTTAGCTAAAGTATCCCAGATAGGTCCTGCCTGTCATACCGGCAGCCATAGCTGCTTCTTTAGGGAGATCATTGCAAGGGAGTGTATTGATACGGATCCTTTGAAAGTATTTGAGGATGTTTATGATGTTATTCTCGACCGGAAGGCGCATCCAAAGGAAGGTTCGTACACCAATTATCTCTTTGATAAGGGGATTGATAAGATCTTAAAAAAGCTTGGCGAGGAGGCAACGGAAATTGTGATCGCTGCCAAGAATCCGGATAAAGAAGAAATCAAATACGAAATCTCTGATTTTCTGTATCATATGATGGTACTGATGGCGGAGAAGGGCGTTTCCTGGGAGGAAATCACCAGAGAACTAGCCAGAAGATAATGCGGGACTTTGAAAGAAAAACGCATTAGATAAAAATAACTAAAAGCCCAATTGGTTGAATGGATACAAGATGGATACAAGAACATTGGCTCTTAGCCACGACATATTAATGAAAATCGAAAAGCCTGCCCGGTACATCGGTGGGGAATTAAACAGTGTAATGAAAGAGAAAACACAGGTGAAGATTCGCTTTGCCATGTGCTTTCCTGATGTGTATGAGATCGGTATGTCGCATCTTGGCATGCAGATCTTATACGGTATGTTTAATGAAATGGAAGATGTATGGTGTGAGCGTGTTTTTTCTCCATGGGTGGATCTGGATCAAATCCTGCGTAGGGATCAGATCCCTCTTTTCGCTTTAGAAAGTCAGGAGCCGGTCAGGCAGTTTGATTTTCTCGGATTTACGCTGCAGTATGAAATGTGTTATACCAACGTGCTGCAGGTGATGGATCTTTCCGGTATTCCCCTATTGGCAAAGGACAGGACTTTGGAGGACCCCATTGTCATCGGCGGCGGGCCGTGTATCTATAATCCGGAGCCCATTGCCGATTTTTTTGATCTGATCTATATTGGAGAGGGAGAGACCAGATACCGGGAATTGTTTGATCTATATCTTACATGTAAAGAGGAAGGGGTTTCCAGAGAGGAATTTTTGCATCGTGCCGGAAGGCTTGAAGGGATCTATGCGCCTAATCTGTATACCATTGCTTATGCGCAGAACGGAACGATTCAAAGCATGACGCCGGGATATGAAGACCTTCCGATGACCATTCGTAAAGAAACAGTGACGGATCTGAATGCAGCTTACTATCCGTTAAAACCTATTGTACCGTTTATCCGGGCAACACAGGACCGCATCGTACTGGAGGTGCAGCGCGGCTGTATCCGCGGATGCCGTTTCTGTCAGGCGGGACAGATCTATAAGCCGATTCGGGAAAGAAGTGTAGAGACATTAAAAAGATATGCCGGTGAACTGATGAAAAATACCGGCTATGAGGAAATCTCCTTAAGTTCTTTAAGTACCAGTGATTATACCGGTTTGCAGGAACTTTTGGAATATCTGATCGCGGAATGCAGCGCAAAAAAGATCAATGTTTCCCTACCGTCTCTCAGGATCGATGCCTTTTCCTTGGATGTCATGAACAAGGTACAGGATGTACGCAAGAGCAGTCTGACCTTTGCGCCGGAAGCCGGAAGCCAGAGGATGCGCGACGTCATCAATAAGGGACTGACAAAAGAGGATATTCTGCATGGAGCGAAGATGGCGTTTGAGGGAGGCTGGAACAAGGTAAAGCTATATTTTATGCTGGGGCTTCCGCAGGAACAGGATGAGGATATTACGGCAATCGCAGAACTTTGTAATGATATTGCCGCACTCTATTATGAGACGGTTCCAAAGGAAAAAAGGCAGGGAAAAATACAGATTACGGCGAGCACTTCCTTCTTTATTCCAAAGCCGTTTACCGCATTCCAGTGGGCGCCGATGAATGAGATGGATGAATTCGTAAGAAAAGCGATGCTCACCAAAAACAGCATCCTGGAAAAGCTGAATAAAAAAAGTATCTCTTACCATTGGCATGAAGCGGGGACAAGTGTCATGGAAGGTATTCTGGCACGGGGCGACCGCAGAATCGGAAAAGTGATTCTGGATGCGTACCGACATGGCTGTATATATGACGCGTGGACGGAACAGTACCATCATGACCGTTGGATGGAAGCGTTTGAACGGCAGGGAATCGACTGGAAATTTTATGTTTTACGAAAACGGACTGCGGACGAGATCTTTCCATGGGATTTTATTGACTGCGGCGTAACGAAACGATATCTGCTGCGCGAATGGGAACATGCCCAAAAGGGTGAAATTACGAAAAACTGTCGTGAGCAGTGCAGCGGATGCGGAGCGGCTTCTTATCAGTGTGGAATCTGCGTCGGCGCACGGAATTGAGGCAATGCAGAATTGAGCGTAGCTGCGTGGCATTTATGTCGCAACCAAAAGCATAGAAAGGGAAATCATTTTGAGTACAACATTGCGTATTAAATTTGAACGTACCGGTCCGGTGCGTTATATCGGACATTTGGATATGATGCGTTATTTTCAGAAGGCCATCATGCGTGCAGGGATCGATATCAGATACAGTGAGGGATTTAATCCGCATCAGATCATGTCCTTTGCCTATCCTCTCGGCGTATCTATGGAAACGCGGGGAGATTATTTTGATATCGATGTTTTGTCCTATCAGGATTGTGAAACCATAACCGGTCAGTTAAATGCTGTGATGACAGACGGAATCCGGGTGATATCAACGACGGTTCTGCCGGAAGGCGCGAAAAATGCTATGGCAAGCGTTGCGGCAGCCGATTATCTTGTCCATTTATGTTATGGGGATGGACACACAGATCCGGAAAGGAAGGATGATGTTATGCACGACGGCATGACAGAAGGTAATTTCCTGACGGAGGAAATGCTGCGGCAGTTTCTTTCTCAAAAAGAGATCTTCATAACAAAGGAAACCGGAAAAAAGACTTCCGTGGAAGATATCCGTCCCGGAATTTTTTCGTTAGAACAAAGGGAAGATCAGATGCTTTTCATGAAATTGAAATCAGGTAGTGATGGAAATATAAAACCGGCAGCCATATTGGAGACTCTGTCGGATATGTTTTCCCTTAGGCTTGCATCTGACCGGATCATTCGGCTGGAAATCTATGGAAAAGACGAAGACGGCGCGCTGGTACCGTTGGGATAATCTTACAATTCTCACAGACGGGCAACTGGAATGTCGTATTTTGAAAATATTTAAATTTTATGTAAGCCTTGTGGAAAAATTTTTGAACAAACATGATAAAGCAATTGTTTCGCGAATGCCTAAGTATGATTCGGGTGTCAAAAGGGACCTTTAAAGAAATGATATGACAAGCTGCACAAA
>CAMWKA010000105.1 GCA_947174725.1 uncultured Lachnospiraceae bacterium
CCCCTGTTGTATACGATCTCACACATATCTTCTACATTTTTACTTCCTTGAGCATGACCGTAATTACGCGGCATGCCCTTCTTCTTCGCCCAACGTCCGTTTCCGTCTAAAATAACGGCAATATGTTTTGGAACACCCATATGATCATACCTTCAAGATATCCTTAGATTTCTCTTCTATCGTCTTATCAATTTCCTTGATATACTTATCTGTCAACTTCTGCAGCTGTTCTTCCAGATCCTTGATCTCGTCCTCGGAAATATCCGTCTTGGCAAGTTTTTTAAAGGAATCATTGCCATCGCGTCTGATATTGCGCACTGCAACCTTTCCTTCTTCTCCCTTTTTCTTGATATCCTTGACAAGTTCCTTTCTTCTTTCCTCTGTCAGTTCCGGAAATACAAGACGGATCACAGAACCGTCATTGGTCGGTGTGATTCCCACATCAGAAGCAAGGATCGCTTTCTCGATCTCCTTGATCAGAGTCTTTTCCCAAGGCGCGATCTGCAGCATCCTGGGTTCCGGAACCGTAATATTTCCCACCTGCTGAATCGGCGTCGGCGTACCATAATAATCCACCCTGATACGATCCAACACATGAGGATTGGCACGCCCAGCACGTATTGTTGCCAAATCTTCCGTCAGATAATCATACGCCTTCTTCATCTTCTCGTCCAATGCATTGATTCTTTCATCCATAATCTGTTTACCCCTTATTTGTTATATCATCTAAACTCGAAAGCCCGTGCTTTCGCACTCCATGTTTGACTTCGTCAAACGCTTTCTCGTTAATAACCTCAGAAAAACAAATGTCGCTTCGCGTCGCTTGTTTTTCTTCTGCGGTTATTATATCTTATACCGTTACCTTGGTCCCCGTAAAATTCCCGCCGACTGCATTTAGGATACTGTTCGTTTCCGTCAGGTCAAATACCCACATCGGCATATGATTGTCCCTCGCCATGATGGAGGCTGTCATATCCATCACCTGCAGATTACGCGCAATCACTTCGTCGATTGTGATTTCATCATATTTCTTTGCGTCAGGATTCCTGCGCGGATCATCGTCATAGATACCGTCAACCGCTTTGGCAAGATAGATACCGTCTGCATCTACCTCGATCGCCCGCAGCACAACTCCGGTATCCGTCGAAAAATACGGATGCCCTGTACCTCCGGCAAAAAAAACTGCTTTACCGCTCTGAAAACATTCTATCGCCGCATCTTTTGAAAATTGCTTCGTAAATGTGGAACAGATAAACGGTGTCAGAATCTCTGTGGCAATCCCTTGGGAACGAAATATTTCAGATACATAGATGCAGTTCATAACCGTTGCCAACATACCGATCTGATCCGCTTTCGTCCGGTCAATATTTTCACTGGTTCTTCCGCGCCAGAAATTGCCGCCGCCAATCGTAATACCAATCTGATAACCTTTTACCAGCAGTTCCTTTACCTGCAGCGCAATCCTGGTAATGACCTCGTCATCAAAACGCTTTCCTTCTACAGACAGCGCTTCGCCGCTTAATTTTAATAGAATTCTCATAGAATCTCCCACGTTGTCATTCTAACTCTTCACCCGGCAATCTATTTCCCTAACTGATCAAAGAAATTGGCCGGACTTACCTTCGCATAACACTGTGAACACATTCCTTCCACAACAGCACCGGAAGTAATCTGCACTGACTGTGACTTAATATCACCCATAACGATCGCCGTAGAATCCAAAATGACCGGTCCGTGGACATCAATATTGCCCTTAACAGCCCCGGCTATCACCGCGCTGGTAGCTGTAATGTCGCCAATAATCACAGAACTCTGTGCCACCTTAACGCTTCCCGTCGTCTTAACGGCACCCGTGATCTGCGCACCATCCGCATAAACATTGCCGGCTTCCGTATCACCATTGATCTCACCAAAAATATTGGCCTTGCCCGCAATCCTGATGTTGCCGACCACAACTCCCTCCAGATCAAGATTGCCATTGCTCTTGATATTACCTGCAACCTTCATACCCTTCGTGATCGTCGCAGTCTCATCCGATACTTCCATTACTTCATCCTCTGCAAGTTCCGGGATCACCGTCTTTGATGATGCTTCCTCTTCAACCAAATTTTCTACTGCCATTTTGGACTTTTCCTCCTCTTTTACTATATCTGCTTTATTATTCTGATGATCATCCAACTTCCTAAATATGCTGGGTGCCTCTGCTTTCGGAGGCTTCACCGGTTCCTCCGGCACTGATACATCCTCCGGTGACACTTCCGGTTCTGATACATCCTCCAGTTCCTCCGGTAACACTTCCGGCTCTGAGATATCCCCCGGTTCTTCCGGAAGTTCCACAACTTCCTCTTTCGGCTCCTCTTGGACATCGTCACCCAGATCATCATCGTCAAGATCAACGTCATCTAAATCGTCATCATCCAGGTCTTCGTCATCAAGATCATCGTCTGCAAAATCTTCCTCTATCTCTTCTATTCCATCCTCTCCATCATCCATCTCCTCTTCGACGGAGTTTTTCTCATCAGCAAGCTCCTCGATTTCCACTGCCTTATCGTCCATGGCTTCCTCCGCTGCCGGTTCCTCTTCCTTAACGTCCGGTTCCTCTTCCACATCAGCCGGTTCCTCTTCCACAACAACCGGTTCCTCTTCAACAATGGCCGGTTCCTCTTCAACAATGGCCGGTTCCTCACTTATGCCTGCTTCCTCTTCCGTCTCATCGGCAAATAAGGCTGAAATATCAGAAAGATCCATTTCACTCTCCGGTATCCCATCCTGCTTTGTTTCTTCCAATCCACCTAACAATTCACTTATATCTGACATTTCGCTGACAATCTCTGACTCCAGTTCCATATCATCATCTTCGACCAGATCTTCATGAATGAGTTCTTCATCTAACGTATCTTCTTCCGGAGCCATCATATCAAGATCCAACGCTACCTGCTCTGTATCTTCCACTGTTTCAGAAGACTTTTTTCTGCCTCTGCTTTGTTTCGTCTGGGGTGCTTCTTCCGGCATTGCAGACTCTCCGCCCAGCAATTCATCTACTGCCGCTTCGTAATCTTCTTTTAAATTCTGAAAAAATCCCATCTTAATCCTCCATTGCGTTTTCTTCCTCAGGAAGGACATGCTGCACCGTATGTACCGAATCCGTGATCGGGACGATGACCAGATTGTCCATTGCCTGTAATCTTTCAATAATGATCGGCAGCGCTTCAACAGTAGTCTCTTTTCCTACTGCATCATGCATCAAAACCACATAAGTATTCCAGCTATTATTTTCCACCGGCATCATGACATTATTCACGATCTGGCTTGTACTGACATAATTTCTTGTTGCGTCTCCGCTGGAAACATTCCAGTCAAAGTATACTATATCCTGCTCGTTCAAAAAGTCAATACAATCCTGCATATTTACATTGCATACCGTATTGCTGCTTCCCCCCGGGAACCTGTAATACCTACATTGTATACCAGTTGTATCCATAAGGAAACTCTGAATTTCAAAAAAATCTTCCGTAAAGGCATCCATATCGGAATAAAGTTCCTGATACCTGTGGCTGTAAGAATGCATTGCCAACGTATGACCTTCGTCCACAATACGCTGATACTGGGCTTCATAACCCGGCTTGCCATTCACAAAAAAAGTCGCCTTTACGCCATATTGGGCAAGGATATCCAAAATCGCATCCGTATTTCCCGAAGGACCGTCATCAAAAGTCAGGCATACCTTCCTGACTTCTTCATAATCATCCGTACCCGCTATACCCTGCTGAGAAGCGAGCATCTCATCCTGCTCTACCACAATGACATCTCCAGAGGTTTCTATCGCCCCGCTGCCATTACCGGCATAACGATCGGTGGATGAACCCTGCGTCTCTATTGACACCGCCATAGCGATTCCATCCAGCCTTGCAGTCAGCTCACGGATCTGACGATCCAGACCGCTGATACGGAAAAATGCAGCAACACACAGAATATTAGGGATCAACATCAACACAAAAATACTGGAAATGAGCATGCGTTTTAGTCTGTTGATCCTCTGCCTGCGATGATTATTATTATTTTCCGGAATTCCCGTCATGATATCAACTCACCTGATTTCTCCAATTCTGAAATCATTTTATCATAACCATTTTCCATTGACAAATAGAAAAATCAGGTGGATTTTATGCTTTTTTACATTTTTTGTGTCCCTCAAACCGTTGATATACAACATATTGCGGTCCCACCGAGTGTTTATTTTTTATTCACCAATATTTAACCAAAAATTTATAATTGGTTTTTATTTATTTTATCAATCATTTTTATTATGTCTACTTTTATCATTTCTGCAAATCCGGATGGTTCCGGACAGATCATTGATGATATGCTTCAATCACCGCCTGGTCCTTCTCCGATGCAATGCGCTGCTCACTCCTAAGATAAAACTGATCGCAGACATCCCATAATACCGGTACCATACCATATTCCGCAATCATTCCCAGGATCGTCTCCAGACAGTCAGCGGATTCCGTCACTGTCGCGTCCCATGAAATACGTTCCGGTGGATAACCCGCGGTACATTCCCCCACAAATACGGGAATCCCCTGATCCAGAAACCGTGCTTTCAACAATTCGCACTGGCTTCTGCTGTAATCCAGCCATGCTTCATTGCCAATACTGTTTGTCCAGAAAAAATTATTATCAACATAATGCACCGATACCATCAGACGGTCTTCCACTGTATCCTCCGGCATCCGAAATCTCTCATCCGTGGTAGCGTCTATATTGGTATTATAGCCGGACACGATCAGTATCCTCGCCGCATTTCCGCCGCCGGTGCCGCGCACGGCATCCACAAAGGTCTGGTTCATGTCATTCACAAACGCATACATCCTCTCAGCATCCAGCTGTCCTTCCGGTCCGGTCATCCCCAACGCCTCATTAAAACCTTCAAAAATAAGTTCCTCCGGATACTCCCTGAAATATCCGGCAATCTGTTTCCATAGACCTTCCGTGATCTCCAGCACCTGATCCTGAGGATAATGTTCGATCAGAAATTGATCATAATGATGGATATTGATCACCACATACATATCCGCATCCAGTCCGTACGTAACAAGTTCTTCCACTCTGCCAAGATATTCCTGATTGATGGTAAATGTCCCGTCGTCCGCCATCATATTACCCCAGTAAACCGGGATCCTGAGTGTGGAAAATCCCGCCTCCTTCATGCCGTTTATCATTTCTTCCGTCGTCTCCACAGCACCCCAGCAAGTCTCATAGTTGCCCGGTGTGTTGCTACCGATCTTCTGCGCACCGCTGGTAAGATTCGTGGTATCTTCCCAATAGGCTTCCATGGTATTGCCAAGGTTGATGCCGACGCCCATTTGTTCTGCCGCTTCCCACGCATCCGTAGGAAATTCCTGCATAGAATCTGCCGCCGGAGCTGTGTTAAGCTCCTCTTCCTGCCGGGGCTCAGTTGTTTCTGTTTCCCCTTCCTGCCGGGATCCAACCATTTCCGTCTCCTCTTCCTGCCACAGTTCGGCTGCTCCCGTCTGCTCTTCTTCTGTATGACATCCCGACATAAAAAATGTCATACAGAGGAGGATACAGCAGGCTGCCATGCCGGATAATATTTTATATCCCATCCAAAAGCATCCGATGCCTTTGTTTTTCATGACCTATCCCATCCCTCTTAAACTTATATGCACAGTCAGAAACTAGATACGCTTTCCAAAATGAACGATTGCTGCCATTCCCGGTCCGGTGTGGCAGCCGATGATCGGCGACAGCATAACCCTGTTCGTAATACAGGAAGGATTGAGCCGTTTCACTTCCTGTTCCAGATAATCCGCCGCTTCTTCATTATCCGCATGGACGATACAGATCCGCTCACCCTCCTGTTTCTCTGAGGCATTATCATATAATTCCACCAATTGATTCAGAGCCGCCTTATTACCACGCTTTTTCAAAAAATTAACCAGTGTTCCGTCATTTTCGATCCGAAGGATCGGTCTGATATTCAATGCAGTACCAACAACAGCCGCAGCGCCGGAAATACGTCCTCCCCGCTTCAAAAACATCAGATCCTCCACCATAAACCAATGGCAGACACGCAGCCGGTTTTCCTCAAGCCACGTTGCATTCTCCTTTATGCTCATGCCTTCTTCCCGATTCCTTGCCGCACATTCCATCAACAACTGGATACCGCCGGTCGTACTACGGCTGTCCACGCAGCAGATCTCAACGTCCGGAAATTCCTCCATAAGTTCATTTGCCGCAAGCCGTGAGGAATCGTATGTGCCGGACAATCCTCCCGATAAAGAAAGATAAAGCAGCGATTCTCCCTTTTCCGCAAATTTCCTAAAGAAATCCAAATATATCTGTGGAGTGACCTGCGACGTACCCGTCATCATTCCCTGCCGTTCTCCCTCATAATACCATTTTATTGTCTCAATGGGTTCGTTGCCAAGACATACCATATCTTTAGAAT
>CAMWKA010000106.1 GCA_947174725.1 uncultured Lachnospiraceae bacterium
GTAAGTAATCAGAGGAAAAAATAATGTCTGTTTCTGGCTTAAAAATGGAAATCGGAAAAAGAGTTCATGATTTTAGAACGGAACATCATTATACACAGGCACAATTTGCTGAAATGATGGATGTTTCCGTCAATTTTTTATCTGAAATCGAAAATGGAAAAAAAGGAATGTCACAAGAGACCATATGCAGATTGTGCAGTTATTTCGACATTTCGGCAGATTATCTTTTATTTGGAACAACTTCTAAAAATGCATGCGCGCAGAATCTTGTAGAAATAGCTACTTCTTTGAATATTCAGGATTTGGAATTGGTGATAGATTATTTAACATCGTTGAAAAAAATAAAAGAATTGAACATTTGATGGGTTATGCGGTTTCCGGCAGTGGGTCAAGGTAGCCAAAAGCGGTTGTTTGTGTTATACTGACGGAATGGGAAACATGATGTAGACAAAGCCCACTGTTTATCTTGTATAATGAAATGGCATGGTTCCTGTAATGGAACATAAGGAGATATCTGTAATGGAAGACACAACAGTTGATATAGAGACGGCGCAAAGTGAATTGACCGGTAACGCCGCTGATCCTGCTGACTTCTGTGAACGTGTAGAAACAGAGCTTAGAAAGCGTTATCATAAAAAGCTGTTTTCGCCGTTTGCGAAGGCGATCAATACATACCAACTCCTGCAGGAGCATGATAAAGTTGCGGTATGCATTTCCGGCGGTAAGGATTCCATGCTGATGGCGAAGTTATTTCAGGAGCTGCAGCGACATCGGAAGTTTCCATTTGAACTGGTGTTTTTGGTCATGGATCCGGGGTATCGAGAAGAAAACCGCAGGATGATTGAGCATAATGCGAAGCTTCTTGGGATCCCGATCACAATATTTGAATCCGAGATCTTTGATGCGGTATATGAGATTGAAAAGTCGCCATGTTATCTTTGTGCAAGAATGAGGCGGGGGCATCTGTATCATACGGCAAAGGAACTGGGATGTAATAAAATAGCGCTGGGACATCATTATGACGATGTGATTGAGACGATCCTGATGGGAATGCTTTACGGCGGGCAGATCCAGAGCATGATGCCCAAGCTGCATAGTACGAATTTTGAGGGAATGGAGCTGATCCGTCCCATGTATCTGATCCGGGAGGCGGATATCAAGCGATGGCGGGATGAGAACGGACTACAGTTTTTACAGTGTGCATGCCGGTTTACGGAACGCTGCGCAGCACGAGGTGCCGATGAGCCTATGGAATCCAAACGGCAGGAGGTAAAAGAGCTGATCGCCCGGATGAAAAAAGACAACCCTTTTGTGGAATCCAATATCTTTAAAAGTGTGGAAAATGTATCGCTGGACACGGTGATTGCATATAAGAAAAAGGGAAAGAAGATATCGTTTCTGGATGAGTATGACAGTTGATAAGGAAAGGGAAAATATGGAACAGGATATTAAACAGACGATTGCCGCTGCTGCTGCGAAGCTTAGCGGAAATTATCGGTCACAGGAGATCTTTGAAGTCAGTATCGGGGTGAAGCTGCCGAAACGCTCGGAAATCATCGAAGTGGTTAATGAGGTCCGCAGACTGATGTTTCCCGGATATTTCGGTGATGAGAATACGGCTTATGTTTCTATGGAGAGCTTTGCGGGCAATACGCTGGCAGGAGTTTATGAGAAACTGTTTAAGCAGATCAAGACGGCTCTTTTATATAAGATGGGCAGTAAGGAAGAACCGCAGGATATGCAGGAAGCGGAAAGTAGGAGAGAGGCGGACGCAGCAGACCGGAAAATTCATGAGACAGAGAAGCTGACGGAACAGCAGATCAGAAACCAGGCAGAAGATCTTACGTTGCAGTTTATTGGTCGTCTTCCGGAGATACAGACGCTTTTGTTCAAGGATGTGGAAGCGGAGCTGGCAGGGGATCCTGCAGCAAACAGTAAGGAGGAAATCATATTTTCCTATCCGGGTATCTTTGCAATCTTTGTTTATCGGATCGCGCATGAACTGTATCAGCTGAATGTTCCGTATATTCCCCGGATTATGACGGAATATGCTCATGGCAAGACGGGGATCGACATCAATCCAGGCGCTGAGATCGGAGAATATTTTTTCGTTGATCATGGTACGGGCATTGTGATTGGTGAGACAACAAGGATCGGGGATCATGTGAAGATCTATCAGGGCGTGACGCTTGGCGCATTGTCCACACAGAAAGGGCAGGCGCTTTCCGGAGTGAAGCGTCATCCCACGATTGAGGATAATGTGGTCATCTATGCCAATACGACGGTCCTTGGCGGAGAGACCGTTATCGGCAGAAATTCCGTAGTAGCGGGCAATTCCTTTGTAACGGAGTCGATCCCGCCTGACACGAAGGTATCGGCGTATCTGCCGGAACTACAGTATAAAAGCAGAAAGAACGATTAAATAGAAATGATGTGGAGGTTTTAAGATGAGTTCTGAAAAAAAATACGCTGTTTTGATCGATGGTGACAATGTTGCCCCTAAATACCTGAAAGCGATTCTGGATGAGGTTTCGGATCATGGGGTAGCGACTTATAAGCGTATCTACAGCGATTGGACAGACCATCTTCGTTCCGGCTGGAAACAGCCGATTCTGGAACATTCCGTGCTGCCGGTGCAGCAGTATAGTTATACGACAGGGAAGAACGCCACCGATTCCGCAATGATCATAGATGCGATGGATATTTTGTATACAGGAGATGTTGACGGTTTTTATCTGGTGACGAGCGATAGTGATTTTACGAGGCTGGCTGCAAGACTGCGTGAAGCGGGCAAGGAGGTCGTGGGCATCGGAGAGGCCAAAACGCCGAAGGCGTTCCGCAGTGCTTGTAATAGTTTTAAGCTGCTAGAAGTAATCTATAACGATGAGGAAGAGATTACGACGAAAAAAACCAGTACACGGAAAACCAGTAAAAAGGAAAATAAACTGGAAGTGACCGATCTTTCAGAAATCGAAAACGCTATCTGCAAGATCATTGATGAAAATTCCAATAAAGGCAAAGATACCTATATCGGCGAAGTCGGAAGTAAGCTGACCAATAAATATCCGGATTTTGACGTACGTAACTATGGTTGTACAAAATTGAGTACGCTTCTGGAAGATAAGATGAGCAATTTCATGCTGCAGAAGAAGAACAGCAGCACTGTGATCATGTTTAAAAGTACGGATATTGAGAAGGAAGATGTGGAGCAGGAGATCATCCGTATTCTCAATAAGCATGGCGGCGAATGTAACAACATGGCGATCATCAATGAGGGCCTGAAGGCATGGGATTCCAACTTTTCCGCTAAAAAGCTGGGATATAGTAAGTTTTCGGATTATCTGCAGTCCTTTACGGAGATTCTGGAAGTAAAGAATAATGAAGTAAGATTACTAAAAAAAGATTAATAAGAGTCGACTTCACGTTTTGTTGCTTAAAGGGCGGATTCCGATTAATGGTTATGACACAAGTTTTCCCAAATCATATAATTCATCAGGACATATATCCTGACCATCAGGCCATACAACCGTATATCCGTCCGTAGCAACACATTTGAAATATTCAAAGGATCGCAGTTTACCATACCAATCACCCTTTATATAAGGTTCAACGTCAAAGCACTTTTTTTCCCCATTATCAAATGTTACCAGTATCTGATATGCACATGTTGCTTCTACTTGAATTGCAGTTGGTCGTAACATAATTAAACCCTCCAAATTATTTAACCGCAACGGTTCTATCTTAAAATAACCGTCTCCATTACTTAATAATTTCCAATTTGCCAGTAATTCTTCTTCATGAATTGCCATCCATGCTAACAGTAGTTTCATTTGTTTCTTTGGAAAACTACCTTCTAAAACATCCCCATCTATTCCGACTATAATTTCATTATCTCCATAAAGGGCATGAACATGCGGTTTATTGTGTCTTCCACCCTTTTCGCTTTGCATTCGTACAATAATTCCATAAAACATAGATAATGCAGGCATTTTAAACACCTCCTTTTTTAATATCTTCCTTTAAATATATTTGCAATCATAAAAATGCTTACTCATTATACTATACAGAATAACATGAATTTTTTAATTAATAAAGAGAAGGTATCTGTTGATAATTTATTTTTCAGTATCCCACACAGATTCCGCAGATGGCAAAAAAGTCTCCGGTGCTGTCCCCGGAAGGTTTTAATTCAATCAGATGCGTTTCGGAGATATCATTTTTATAACATTCCACGTAGTCGCAGCAATTTCCCCAGCCGCCGCTGTAATCTGCGTCAATCGTTGTGACGCATACTCCGTCAACATAGACATCATATTGTCCGCTCATTCCGTCGGTCGTCTGGTAAAAGACGATGCCTGCTTCCCGGCTTGTGAGCTCAAAGGAGATCGTTCCGCCGATTGTAGTTACCCATCCATCTGTGTGAGACAATGCCGAGGGAATATTGGTAAGCGCAAAATCGTACGTAGCGGCAGGCGAAATATCCGAGGCATAAAGCAGATCGGCGTTTTCATATCTTGACTTGGTCAGAGTATCTTCTGTTACCACATATTCCGGGTAAGCAGTCGTATTGATTTCAGATAATACATTACAATAAAACTGGGTTAAAAGATGAGCAATTAAAGCATGCCCGCCATTTGCCGGATGAACGCCGTCCGGATTACCGACGTCTTCCCAGGAAAGAGTTCCGTTTTTCCTGCCTTCAGAAAGGACGGAAGCATAATTGATCGTGCTGACACTTAGTTTAAATGCCACCTGCGCATGTTCAGCAGCATAATTATAATCCTGTTCAGTGCCTAATAGTAAGGCAATCACGGCAGGCTCGCTATCAGATAAGAGGATTGCGCGCAAAAGACTTTCGTATGTTTCTTTGTTCCATGAACGGTAATCATTGACTGAAAATTCCGTAATGACTAAGTCAGGTTCATAGATAAGGACATCATCCTGCAATCTATGTACGCCAAGATAGGAGTCCGTTGCACCAATCCCTGCATTAATATAGTTAATCGTAGCGTCAGGAAAGGTATCTTCCCACCATTTAGTGGAAAGATAAGCATAGCAGGAAGTATCTTTGGGAGATGCGCTGGAGCCGTCGGTGATCGAGCCACCAATATAGGCGATCGTGATCTCTTCTCCATGGGCGGCGCGTTCCATAACGTTCATAAGGCGGTACAGGTTGCCGGGATTCTGGATGCCTGTATTGATCATTTCTTCAGTTACGGTCAGACTGCCGGTATCTGTGGGAGCAGCCATGGTGGTGATCAGATCAGGTGATACCCTGTTATCTGCGGAGGTTTCCGTCATATTAGCGGAGAGAGTGTCTGCATCGGCACTGTCATTTTGCCCGACATGACATCCTGAAAGGGTGGATATCAGGAAGATACTAAGGACGACAGACACGCTGATATATCTGACTATATTTTTTATCAGAGGAATACATTTCATAGGGAAACTCCTTTTCTACCGGCGTTTATTAAGTTCGTTCCGGTTGGTTGACGGGTTTAAAAAATGGCGGACAAACCTGCCCGCCATTCATGGATTCCTGTTTGGCTGATTATCTTACAGTAATGGAAGTAATATGGGGATTGGCGCCATTATACCAGTAAAGGAAACCTTCCATGCTGACAACATCGCCGATTTGAAGATTCTTAACAGCGGCATATACGTCCGTTGTATTGTCACATAAATCAGATTCCACTACAAAGGAATAGGTCTCTCCATTGGCGGAAACATTAAAATAAAGATCATCGCCATCGGTTCCAGAATTGTCCCAGTTATACATAAATGCTTCTCCATTGCCGGCATCTTCTACGGTCATATCTGTGAAGGATACCAGTTCATTCTGATGAACAATCAGTTCATCTTCTACGCTAAGGAAATCAGTTACATCCAAAGGCTCAGCGACGAAGTTACCGTCAATGATCTCAAAGGTGGCATCCATGATCTCAATCTCGCCAGACCACTCGCCCTTAAAACCGGTTACGCGGATTTTTGTGCCGACGGTCAGTTTCTCATAGTCTTCCTCGGAACATGCCATTCCATAGATAAAGTAAGCGCCATCCTCATCCTGTGTATAGATGGTTGCCGTATCCTCCCACCAAGCCTGCTTTGCCTGTACATAGGTCTCTACAACGACCTGTGTATCCAGATCAGCAGCGATGTATTCCGCATACGTCATAACGCCCTCGGCGTTATTAACGTCATCTGTAGATTCTTCTTCAGGGGTTGTTTCCGTATTTCCCGAAGCGTCGTCGACATCATTGCGATCTGTTTCCGTTTCAGTTGTTGCATCCGTTCCATTTCCGTCAGATGTGGGATTCTCTGTTTTGCCACATCCGCTTAACGCAACCGCAAGTGAAAGAACGGCTGCCGTCATCAGTGCTAAATAATGTTTTTTCATAATAATAACCATGCCTTTCCGTAACCTGCGAATTCTTGACAACGAAAAGCGTAAGCT